>NZ_LGIW01000012.1 GCF_001275385.1 Exiguobacterium sp. BMC-KP | reverse complement strand
AAACCCGTGTTACCGCCGTGAAAGGGCGGTGTCTTAACCGCTTGACCAACGGGCCATCTAAGTAATCAATAATTATTCTCAAGAAACATTTTCACATAAGAGGTCTGGCGGAGATGGAGGGATTCGAACCCTCGCACCAGTTTCCCGGCCTACACCCTTAGCAGGGGCGCCCCTTATAGCCACTTGGGTACATCTCCAAAAGAATGGCTCCGCAAGTAGGATTTGAACCTACGACCTACCGGTTAACAGCCGGTTGCTCTACCACTGAGCTATTGCGGAACGTTACGTTCTATTCGGAACACTTTTATATAGTAGCAACTTTTTTTCTTTTCGTCAATGCTTTTTTAAAAAAGTTTTTAGCGACGATAAGTTGTTTAGTTGCTGTCGTTTTGACGACTTCTATAATTTATCATGCTCCGAAATGAACGTCAACTACTTTTGTAAAAAATCTTTCCACGACATCGACCGCACCGGTATCTTTCCGTATTCATGCGTCTTTTCCTTCTATATAATGTGCTGCATTTCTCACATTCATAAAGATAGGATTTTTTTTCGTCTTCTTGTCTTCTCGGACTGTATCGAAGCCCACCGTACCGCTCCAACCATTCCTTAAAGTCTTGATCTTGATGACGATGCCCCATTCCCGCTAGGTGTAAATGGTAATGACACAGTTCATGAATCACGATGCCGCGGAAGACTTTCATGTCATCCATATATCGTTTATTAAAGTCTAAGTGATGATCCCCTAAGAAGTAGCGACCACCCGTCGTCTTCAATCGTGGGTTAAAATAAGCTTCATGTCGAAACGGTAAGGAAAATACGTCGAGCGAAAGCTGCTCGACGTATCGTTGTAATTGTTCGTTCGTCATTCCGGCGGAACCAGTGTCAATCCAATCCGTCCCCGCTCTGGTTCAACATTCGTCACCCATACGGTTACGATATCACCCACAGCAACAACATCAAGCGGATGTTTGACACGCTTACGACTGAGTTTCGAGATATGAATCAATCCATTCTCTTTTACTCCGATATCCACGAATGCACCAAAATCGAGGACATTACGGACTGTTCCTTGGAACTCCATCCCCACTTGGATCATATCCATTGATAGAACATCTTGACGGAGCAACGGCTTATCAAGCGCTTCTCGTGGATCACGACCTGGACGTTGTAACGCTTCGATGATGTCACGTAATGTCGGTTCCCCGATCTCGAGCGTCTGTGCCATCTCTGGTAACGATAGTGTAGACAATTGTTCGCGAACTGCATCTGTTCCGACTTGGTCGAGCATTAACCCTAATGTCTTGAAGAGGTTCTCGACTGTTTTGTACTGTTCCGGATGGATCGGCGTTCGGTCAAGTGGATGCGTCCCTTCTAGAATTCGTAGGAATCCTGCTGCCTGCTCATATGCTTTTGCACCAAGGCGAGGCACTTTTAACAGTTCCTGACGTGTCTTGAACGTTCCGACTTCCAAGCGACGTTCGACGATCTTTTTCGCTGTTGCTTTCGTGATTCCCGCTACATAACTCAAAAGCGGTTCTGACGCTGTATTCACATCAACACCTACCTGGTTGACGACCGTTTCGACAACAAAATCAAGCGTCTCCCTGAGTTTCGTTTGTGAGACATCATGTTGATACTGACCGACACCAACCGATTGTGGATCGACTTTGACGAGTTCAGCAAGTGGATCTTGCAGACGACGTGCAATCGAGATCGCTGATCGTTGTTCGACCTGAAGCTCCGGGAATTCGGTCCGGGCAATCTCTGACGCAGAGTAAATACTTGCGCCTGCCTCGTCCACGATCGTAAAAGCGATATCCGTTTGCCCCTTCATCCAGTCTGCAACGAACGCTTCCGTCTCGCGAGAAGCCGTACCATTACCGATTGCAATCAATTCGATACCATATGTATCGACGAGCTTTGAAAGGGTTTGGCGCGCTTCTTTCGCTTTTTGCTCTGACATCGTCACGTAGATGACACCGACTTCCTTCATCTCACCCGTCGGATCAATGACCGCCCACTTACACCCTGTCCGATAAGCCGGATCAAGACCAAGCATGACTTTTCCTTTCATCGGTGGCTGCATGTAGAGTTGACGGAGGTTCTTACCGAAGACGTCAATCGCCTGAATTTCTGCTTTCTCAGTCAGTTCGTTTCGGATTTCTCGTTCGATAGCAGGGAAGACGGATTTTTTATATCCGGTCGTGATCGCCGCTTCCACGATGTCACGTTTCTTTGGCGCCAGTTGTGCATAGGAACGAAGCAATGTTGGTAAAACCTGCTGCTCCTCTAAAACGACCTTCACCGAGACGATTTTCAACGACTCGGCACGGTTGATCGCGAGAATCCGGTGCGGAACGATCTGTTGAATCCGTTCGTTGTAAGCATAGTACTGTGCAAACACACCTTTTTCATCAACTGCATCCTTTTTCTGTTTTGTAACGATTTCTGCTGAACGACGTATTTGCTTACGAATGAACTCACGCACCGTCGCTTGTTCGCCCCACTCCTCAGCGATGATTGATTGTGTCCCGGCAAGGACTTCTTCCGAATCGAGTGTACCGCTCAAACGCTGGAATGTTGCCTCATCATAGGCAGACTTGTCGCGTAACCAGTCAGCAAGTGGCGCAAGCCCTGCTTCCCGTGCAATTTCCGCCTTCGTCCGACGTTTTGGTCGAAACGGTAAGTAGATATCTTCGACTTGTTGTAAGGTCGTCGCTTCTTCGAGCGTTCGACGGAGTTCGGGTGTCAGTACGCCTTGTTCCTCGATTTTTTCAAGGACATCACTTCGTCTACTTTCAAGTTGTGTTAATTGTTTATGTCGGTCGAGGATCGCTTTAATCGCGACCTCATCAAGTTCACCTGTCTGTTCTTTCCGGTAGCGGGCGATGAACGGAATCGTACCGCCTTCTTCCGTCAATTGTAAGACTGCCTTCACTTGAGCAGGACGTACATTCAATTCACTTGCGATTCTCTTTTCCATCTGCTTCACCTCTCATTCATTATACCGAAGAATGCATCGAAAAGAAAAAAGACTGACACGAGGTCAGTCTTTTGAAAATACTTCATTCGGTTCGACTTTAATCGCTTCACGCAACTTCTGCAAAGCACGTCGTTGGAGACGGGACACGTGCATTTGTGAAATGCCGAGTAGTTCTCCCGTTTCTTTTTGGCTCATATTGCGATAATAAGCACATTCGAGAATCGAACGCTCACGGTCTGTTAAAACAGCAAATGCTTTTTCGAGAATCAGACGCTGATCGACAGAGTCATAGCCATTCTCTTGATTACCAACGAGGTCGAGTAAGGTAACGGTACTACCTTCCTGATCTGCCTCAATCGAGCTATCGACGGAGAGAGCTTGATAACTCTTCCCCATCTCGAGTGTTTCGAGGACTTCCTCTTCTGATACTTCAAGGCGAGCAGCAATCTCATCGATGCGAGGAGAGCGTTGTAGCTCCGTCGTCAACTCTTCAACCGCCTTCTTGATTTTTGGTCCGAGTTCCTTGATGCGACGTGGAACGTGGACGCTCCATGTCTTATCGCGGATGAAACGTTTGATTTCTCCAATGATCGTCGGAACAGCAAACGATTCAAAACTGCGACCAAATTCCTTATCGAATCGGCGAAGTGCTGCGAGTAACCCAATCATTCCGACCTGAACAAGATCGTCATGAATCGGTCGACCACGCGAGAACTTCCGGGCCAAAGCTTCTACCAAGTCTGAATAACGCTCGAGTAATGCCGCATGCACTTCCTCATCTTGGTCGTCCTGCTGATACAAATCAATCAGTCGAAGTACTTCATCATCACTGTGATGGCGTTGTTGAGACTTTGCTGGCACTTTGACCCACCTCATCTCTATTCATATATTTTGTCATATGGACAGTGACGCCGTTCGCTTTCTCGATCGTTACTTGATCCATCAATGCTTCGATCATCAAGATACCGAGCCCTCCTTCATGCAAGGAATCGAGATCGTGTGAATCCGTGATCGGTTCACTTTGGCGTTTGACCTCATCTTTATCAAACGTAATGCCGTTATCTTTGACAACAATCTCTAGACGATCGTCTGGATAAACGTTGCATGTCAATGCGATGCTACCATCTTCTTTTCCTTCATATGCATGTTGAACAGCATTTGCACACGCTTCTGAGACAGCGATTTTGATATCTTCGATGTCATCATACGTGTATCCCATGCGATTTGCGACGCCTGAAACCGTCAAACGAGCAATGGCTACATATTCCGGTTTTGCCGGTAATGTCATGTTTAGTTGTTCGTTCTTCATTGCGTACCACCTCGTACACCACTATCAATTGTAATGATGCTTGAAAGACCAGTGATCTCGAACAGGCGACGGATTCGTTCAGAAACACCGACGAGCGTGAACGACGTACCGTTCTTTTTCGCTGCTTTGAGTGCACCGACAAAAACACCGAGACCTGTTGAATCCATGTAATGTACTTCATCCAAATGCACGATGACGTCATTTGTTTCGACTGCCGGGACTAATTCTTGACGAAGCTTTGGTGCCGTATACGTATCAATCTCACCTGCGATATAAAGATGCGTCTGACCGTCAAGCTGCTCTGTTTTAATTGTTAAATCCATCTTCAAGTTCCTCCTCAAGGAAAATCTGTCTATGTGGTCTTTCTATTCATCCTACCTCATCCCTTTATAAAAAGGTCACTTGGGTATGTTTCCCCGTAAAGAAAACTTTAAAACCCATTTTTAAAAAAAGAGGTCAAAAAAAGTCGCATACGCTAGTATCGACTCTTCTTGTGTTGCGCTTCTATGTAAGTGCCTAAAAATCAACCAAGCCTAAGCTGATTGCAACGGCACTATTTACTTTCATCATCGTGTCTGGATCTAGATGTGTGACTTTATCCGTTAGACGGCGTTTATCAATTGTCCGGATTTGCTCAAGTAAGATGACCGAATCACGTTCTAATCCGTGTCGCTCTCGATATACTTCCACATGGGTCGGTAGTTTGGCTTTGTCGATCTGTGCCGTGATCGCAGCCACGATAACTGTCGGGCTGAATCGGTTACCAATATCATTTTGTAGAACAAGCACGGGACGAACTCCCCCTTGTTCCGATCCGACCACAGGTGACAAATTTGCATAAAACACGTCGCCACGTTTGACTATCAAAGCTTACACCCCGCTTACTTGACGTAGGAGTGAGAACTCCGCCTCCGTTTCAATCTGGAACATTTCGCCAACGATCGATAAATTGATTGCTGCCATTTCTTCGTAACCACGTTTCAATTCCTCACGTAGCTGACGCTTGCGTTCTTCGGTCGTATGGTTCGACTTCATCCCAATCGTCTCCTTCGCTACATTTCGCTCAACAAACTGCATTTCCCGTTGTTGGACCAAGATAATGGCACCTCCAGATTCACTGAAACCTTAACGAACGACTCACTTTCTACTTCAATATATCAGCCGAATTCAGAAAATACAATCAAAATTCAAACAAATAACATATTTTTGCCATCTTATTGATGTCCTGTACGAATCATTGACGCGGAACACGCTTCGAGAATTGGCAAAGAACTTCATAGTTAATCGTCCCGAGCCAGTGGGCCGCCTCTTCAATCGGTGCCCCTTCTCCAATCAAGATGACTTCCGTCCCAATCGGATATTCTCGCGGTAAACGAATCATCAAGCGATCCATGCAGACACGTCCGACGATTTCGCACGGTAGACCGTCTACGATCAGGGAATAACCTTGGAATTTACGTGACCAACCATCTGCGTACCCGATCGGAATGGTCCCGATCCATTCATCGGTCGGCGCTGTATAGGTCGCGCCGTAACTAATCGATTGACCCGGCTCGACTTGTTTGACCTGCATCAGACGACTTTTCAGCGAAAATGCTGGTTTTAAGAACTCGTAATGTCCTGCCATCTCATCAGACGGCATCGCCCCGTATAACGCGATACCGACTCGAACGACGTTGAACGGTGCTTGACCTGCTAGACGGATCGCTGCCGCTGAATTCGCGCAGTGGATGTATCGAATGTCTGGTACATGTGCGACATAGGATAAAAATGTCTCGAGTTGGCGCTCGAACAATCGACTATTCAGCTCATCCGCGGTCGCGAAATGCGTATAGATTCCTTCGAGTTCAATCAGATCATCATCACATTCAACAAGGATTTGTTTCAATTCATCGACATGTTGCAGCCCGAGCCGTCCCATTCCCGTATCGACTTTGATATGCAAACGAAGATGATCAATCTCTGTCAAATGCTGTTTTGCTTCCCGTAGCCAGTCCGCTGAGAAGACCGGAACGGCGACGTCATAATTCGAAGCGACGGGCGCATGCTCCGGCAGTAAGGCTTCAAGCATCAGGATCGGTGCTTGGATGCCCGCTTCTCGTAACTCGATTGCCTCTTCGAGTAACGCAACAGCGAGTAAGTCGGCTCCGTTTTCAAGAGCAATCTCAGCGACTGTCACTGCCCCGTGACCGTAGCCATCCGCTTTGACGACAGCCATCACTTGTTGCTCGCCCATTCGTGTTTTAATTTCGCGTATATTATGCGCGATCGCTTCCCGATCGATTTCAATCCAAGTTGGTCGGTACATCTCATTCCCTCTTCTCTAATAAGACTTGCGCAGACGCATAGTGCTCAGAATGTGTGATCGAGACGTGGATGACGCCATCAAATGGTCCGGTCATGATTGGTCTTCCCGTCTCATCGTTTAAAATTTCGACGTCCTGCCAGGAAACTTCTTTTCCGACACCGGTTCCAAATGCCTTGACGAACGCTTCTTTTGCTACGAAGCGTCCCGCGAGGTACTCGATACGACGGTGTCCTAAGAGCGATTGAAATCGCTCCTGCTCTGCCTTCGTCAAGATTCTTCCCATAAACCGTGGCTGTCGTTCAAGCGTTTGCTCGATTCGATCCAGTTCTACTAAATCGATTCCAATTCCATAAATCATCCGAGACGCCTCCACAGTTCTATTCTTCGCCATCTTCATATAGAATGAAGATGAAGCGAGGTGTTGTCATGTTTAGTCGAACGGAAAACCTACAAACGTTCACACGTTCTTATCCGGTCGTTTCGTTGTTCATTTTAATCCAAGTCGCCCTGTTTGTCATCGAACAGTTAGGTGTGGCCCTTAATCTGACATTCTCTCCTCTAAGTGCAGGGGCATCCATCAATCTCTTAATCGAACAAGGTGAATGGTGGCGTGTCGTCACGGCAACTTTCTTACATTACGATTTTTGGCACATTGCGTTCAATACGTTTGCCCTTGTCATCTTTGCTCCACCTCTCGAGCGAATGATTGGTCATGGTCGATTTGCTGCCTTTTATTTGCTCGTTGGTACGCTTGCGAACATCTTGACGTACTTCACGAAAATCAATGAACCGTTTTATGGACAAGCTGGAGCATCTGGTGCCATTCTTGGTTTGCTTGGTTTTTATGTCTACTTGAGTCGCTTCAAGCGGACGGTCATCATGGCAGACGATACACGCCTTGTGTATATCTTCACTGCGGTCACGGCAGTCTTTACGTTACTTGGGTCGAACGTCGCTGTTTTTGGTCACTTGTACGGTTTCGTCCTCGGATTCCTCTTCGGATTCGTATTTGGTAATCGTGCCGTCCCATTCACACGTCCGTTCCAAACGGGTCGTCGTTCGAGCGGTGGACCTGTCTTTGTAAGCGGTTCTGGTCAATTTGGTCGGATCTTCTTCTATATCATCATCGCGTTTGCCGTACTCGGATTATTCTTCCGCTACTTGTAAAACGGCATACAAAAAGGGACTCACGCTTTTAGTGCGAGTCCCTTTTTTTAGCTTATTTACGAAGCACTTCTGCTAAGTCCTTCACATCGTCAATCAGGTTATGGATTGTTTCCTGATTATCCGTATAGAGTGCTTTCAATTCCTCAAAGCGTCCTTTTGGATCTTGTTTGACGGCAGACAATTGTGTTCCTGCACCACTGAATGTCCGTTTCACTGCCGCGAACTGCGCTTGGCGCGTATCTTTATGCAGTAGTGATAAAGTAGCGCCGACAAGTGCGCCACCAAGTGTTGCTACGACAAAATAGTTCTTCTTCATCTGTTAGTCCCCCTGCATCTCACTCATTTGTTGGTGGTACGATTTGATACCGTTTCATGACGGGAGAAGGCGCGAACGACTTCCCTGCCTCTTCAGCATACTGGTCTACCGTGAGACGTTCAACTGATTTTGCATAACGGACGCCGTCCCCCGTCTCGTGGAACTGAATCAATAGGACAAGATCCGTTCCTTTCTCGACACGTCCAATCCGAAATGCCTGGAAGCCACTATATTCTGCTCCGATGACTTTCGGATTCGACATGACTTGGTGCACGAATAGATCCCCGCTATTTTTATCTGCCGGAATAGACCAATAGAAGAGACTGCCTTCATTTGAAAAGTTCCCACGCGATTCGAGCAACGCATAGGTATTGCCACTTTGAAAAGGCGATTTCGAGTCCGTTTCCATCCAGAGGATGGCATCGCCGCTTCCGCTAGCGACACGAATATGAGCATCACGGGAACGAATTTGTTCAACGAACGAACCGCTACCGAATGTAATCGAAAGTTTAGATGGCATCACAGGCCTCCGCAAGTTGAAAGTCTTTTTCCGTCAATCCGTTTTCATCATGAGTCGTCGCCGCAAGTGTAACATTTTTATAATCGATCACGATCCGTGGATGATGATTCAAGTTTTCAGCAACACTCCCGACTTCCTGTACGAAATCCAGTGCTGCGGGAAACGATGCGAGTGTATACGTCCGAACGATTTCATCATCGACGACACTCCAATCCTGCAACCGCTCCAGGCGCTCTTCCACTTCGTATTCATTCAACCTAGCCATCGCTTTCTCCTCCTCTACTATCATTTTCGTCCTATACCTTATACCCCATTCTTTTACTTCTCTATACCTATTTGTATCCGATTTCTTCCTTTTGCCTTCTGTGTGAGATAGAGTACAATGTGAAAGAGAACACTAATTCAAAATCGGAAAGGGGCTAACGCATATGCGCGCTCTGATTGTCATTGATTACACGATCGATTTCGTTGCTGATGAAGGAAAGCTGACTTGTGGAAAACCAGGACAAGCGATTGAAGAACGAATTGCTACGTTGATGGAGGAATTTTCAACGGAGGATTACGTCGTCATCGCCAACGATATTCACGAAGAAGGCGATACGTTCCATCCAGAGACTGTCCTCTTCCCGCCGCACAATATCCGGGGAACACACGGACGCGATCTTTTCGGGAAAGTCGCTGCCATGGCACGGGTCGCCGATCACGTCATCGACAAGACGCGTTATAGTGCGTTCGCCGGGACGGACCTCGATTTACGCTTGCGTGAACGGGATATTCGCGAAGTCCACCTCGTCGGTGTCTGTACGGACATCTGTGTCCTTCATACAGCTGTTGATGCCTATAATCTCGGATATCGTATCGTCGTCCATGCGGATGCTGTCGCAAGCTTTAACGCGACAGGTCACGACTGGGCTCTCACACACTTTAAACAATCGATCGGCGCAGAAGTCGTCGGCGAATAAGAAGGGATCTGTCCGTCATGTTACAACGTAATCTTGCACTCCATACCGATCTATACTTACCGCGATGGATGTATATCTACTGGAAAGAAGGACGTCATAACGAACGTGCCGTCTTTGATGTCTACTATCGTTCAAATCCGTTCGAAGGAGGCTACGTCGTCTTTGCAGGTCTTGAGAATATCATCGAGTATATCCAAACACTCCGTTTCACGGAAGAAGATATCACGTACTTGCAAGAGATGATTGGCTTTCCGGATGAATTCAAGGATGAACTCCGTCAGTTCAAATTTAATGGCTCGATTTCAAGTGTCAAAGAAGGCGAGATCGTCTTCCCGAACGAACCGCTGATTCGAATCGAAGCACGAATCTTTGAAGCGAAACTCCTACAAACGGCAATTTTGAACATCGCGAATCACGAGTCGCTCATCGCGACGAAATACGCACGCATCCGGCAATCGGCTCCCCGTGCGAAGTTCCTTGAAGCAGGTGCACGTCGCGCCCAAGGGATCGATGCGGCTTATTTCGGAACACGTGCATCGTACCTGGCTGGTTTTGACGTCACAAGCCTTGCTTCAGCAGGACGCGACTTCGGCATTCCGTGTGGTGGAACGATGGAGCACGCCGACATTCAATTCCACGATGACGAATTGACGGCGTTCCGAACATTTGCTTCCCATTATCCGGATCAAGCGACGTTACTCGTCGATACGTACGATACGCTCAAGAGTGGTCTTCCGAATGCAATCACGGTCGCTAAAGAGTTACAAGCAAAAGGACACAAACTCCGCGGCATCCGAATTGATTCTGGTGACTTATCCTACTTGTCAAAACGCGCCCGCAACATGCTTGACGAAGCCGGCTTCCCAGAAGTCGACATCGTCTTATCAGGTGACCTCGATGAATACGTCATCCAAGACTTACGGATTCAAGGCGCACAAGCCAACACGTTCCTCGTCGGGACACGTGGCATCACGGCTTACGAACAACCAGCTCTCGGAATGGTCTATAAACTCGTCGCGCGTGAAGTAGAGGGCGAACTTATTCCTGTCATTAAAGTATCCTCATCCAAAGCGAAAACGACAACGCCTCATATCAAAGAAGTCTACCGCATCATCGATCCGGTGACAGATAAGTTCAAAGGCGATTACGTCACGTTGATGGATGAAGATCCATCGACACTCGAAGCTGTTGATTTAATCGATGTCCGGGACCCGTCGTTCCGTAACCGCGTCGAGCAATTCAAAGTCGAGCGGTTGCTTGAACCAATCTTTAAAGACGGCGAGTTGATCTACACGGTTCCAACAATCGAAGAGAGCCGCCACTTCCACGAAACACAGATTGGACGTCTGTGGGAAGAATACAAACGCCTTCGTTTGCCAGAAATCTATGCTGTGACCTTTAGCGACCGTCTTTGGAAGTTAAAACTCGACATGATTCGCGATACGCGACTCGCGAGTGGTTTAAAATAAGACACAAAAAAGCGCCGTTCCTCCTCCCTCAGGACGAACGGCGCTTTTTCTCATGTCAATCCTGCTTCGTTTCCGACAGGTGTCATTTCTGTTGGCGCTTGTTCCATCTTCTTACGAAAGTACCACGCGAAGCCAAGTGCACCTCCGATGAAGACGATATACGTTATGCGTTGACCGAATTCGGCTAAGGAATCCGCGTAAAAAATACTGATTAAATGATCACTTCCACTAATGAGTAGCAAACAGGCAATCAGGAGCGCAATGCGATATGCAAGCGTCGGGCGGTCTGTCGGTTCAGCATGCCAATACATGATGATATGGTGGGCAAGCAAAACGATACCCAGGATTCCTAATATTCCAATGAGTACTTGCGGCATAATGAACGATCCTCCTGTTAGTAGTATCTAGTCTTATTTAAACATAGTTCATACGAATTTCGTCAGGAAAAGTTTCCCGTCCCACATTCCGCACGGTATACTGTAGAAAAATCGTAAGCGATCAAGGGAGGGCAATTTTTTCATGAAAACCTTTAAATTATGCACATTACGCATTTTAATGGATGAATCCGGGCGCGATACAACGATTCCTGTCGCCATTCAGGACGGGTTGACGGTCAGCACCGAACAGACAGCACAATGGGTTGCAGAAATCGTCGTACCCTCTAGCGATCAGCCAATCGTCGATGAATTGTTCACAAAACATTTACGTGCTTTAATTGAAATCACGATCTCACGACCTGATAATGATCCTGCTGCGATGATCGTCACGCCCCTTGAACGGACTGCCTTAAGCGAACACGTCTCGTATGTCTTCACCGGTAAGATGGTCATGATGAAGAATGATTTATCCGAATCAATCTTACGCGAAGTCGTCGAGGACGGATTCGCCGGCGAGGAGCTCGTCCAAGAGTACAAGGATCGTCGTTCAAAACGTGGCGCGCATATTACGAGCATTGCGAAGGAAACATTCAAACAGTATTTAGCAGAACATCCGGAAGCACCGATTTCTTAAGGTTTCTCAACTTCATCCGTGATGTGATCCGCTACATTAATTCGATCAATCGTATAGTGATCCGTATAGTGGATATAATTCGCACACGCGTTTTTTAACGGTGTCCGGTAACTGAACGTCTCATCAATCGATGATAAGGCTGCCTTGATCGTATGTGAATGACAAACGATTAAGATGCGTTTGCCCTCATGCACTCGCGTCACTTCCTGTAACGCTTCGAACACGCGGTCCTGAATCGCTTGTTCCGTCTCAAGACCCGGAACGAGGTTCGTATCGTTCGCTTGAACCGCTTCATAAATCGCTGCGACCGGCTCACCGGAAGCTGCACCAAACTCGCGTTCAACGAGTCGGTCATCCGTCGCTGTGATCGTCAATCCGACAGCACGACCGATGATTTCAGCTGTCTCAACGGCACGCGATAACGGGCTTGCTAATAAGACATCCCACTCCTCATTTGCTAGATAAGCGGCGCTTAGCTCCGCTTGTCTTCTTCCTGTTGCATTCAATGGAATATCTTCTCTTCCTTGGATCCGTTCATTTAAGTTCCAATCCGTCTGACCATGCCGCACTAAACAAATTTCAGTCATGTCTCTGTCTCCTTCATTCAAGAAATATGACTGATTGTATCATGTTTTTCACTTGAAAGTTGTCGCGGTGGCAATAACAACACCTGACAGGTGAATCGTTCAATTCGTTCGAGCAGTCGCTCAATCTTTAATGGATTTTCGGTCTGTGCAAAACTAGCAAGTGAGTGGGTACCATTCGGAAAAGAAAACAAACGGACATCCGCTCCTACATCGGCTCCCTTCTCAACGAAATGGAGCGCTTGTGAAAAGGGAACGATTGGATCTTTTTTGCCATGCAGGAGCATGATTGGTGGGGCGTCTGATGAGAGATGCGTCACGGGTGAAACGTGGGTCATAAGTTTGCGCCATTCTTCCCGTCCACCTTTATAAAACTTAATGTGAGCGATCCAAGTCTGAATGAAATTAAACAATAAAAAATTCGTCGGTGGATATAAAGCGATGACACCACTGATCAATGGCATGTGTCCTTCATCGCGCTCCCCGACGAAAGCAGTTGGAGCAAGTGCCGTCGTCAGCATAAGTGCAGCTCCGGCTGAGTCTCCCCATACCATCATTCGTCCTCTTAGAATACGGAGATCCTCTGCTTCCTTGTTTAAAAAGCATAGCGCATCCCGTACATCCTCCAAGTTATCCGGAAAATAACTGCCGTCTTCGAACAAACGATAATCGATACTACAAACGGCAACTCCGAGTTCAAGTAGGCGATCAACGATTGGGCTAAAGCAGAACATGTCCTCGCGCTCACCACGAACGAATGCGCCACCATGCGCGTAGATTGCGACCGGAAACGGTCCTTCTCCTGGCGGATAATAGAGATCGAGTTGTAAGGTGCGGTCTCCCACTTGTTTGTAGGTGAGCGTCCGCGGTGCGAGTTGTTTTTCTGTGAGTGGCAAGGCGGGTTCAGTCCATCGAAGCAGTGCCCCATAATTGTTCCAAATGCTTGCTCCCGCTGCTGCCGTCGTCAATAATGCAGCTCCCCCCATTAGCCATGCAGTTTCACGTTTCACTTGATCACCTCCAATAAGACGTACCAGTTTCTTCACTTTATTACTCTTTTACCCCGTTTTAAAAGAAGTCGAACGTCTCGGTATTCCTACTTGACGCCTCCCGTACGTTCCGCTATAGTGAAAAAGTCCAAATCGGAACAATTACGTTTTAAAAACGGAGGTAACACATAATGAAAAAAGTCATTCCCGCTCTAACGGTCGCATTTGCGAGTGCAAGTCTCCTCGCAGCTTGCGGCTCAAACAGCGATTCGTCGACTTCAAATAACAAACAGACAGAAGTTTATACATCAACGTTCGCAACCGCTGCTATTGCTCGTGAAATCGGCGGTGATCAAGTCAGCGTCAAGATGATCGTCCCACCTGGAGCAGACCCTCACTCTTATGAACCCACCTCAAAGCAACTCACTGAAATCGCTAAAGGTGACCTATTCCTCTTGACAGGTACGACACTCGAACCGTATTCGAAAAAAATCCAAGAGAGCTTAAAAGGCACGGACGTCCGTTTCATTGAGACGAGTAAAGACGTTACCTTACTAGAATCGGATGCTACGCTTCACGCTCATGAAGAAGAAGGACATGATGATCACGCAACGGATGAACATGCGCATGAAGAAGAAGGACATGATCATGGAAAATATGATCCACACGTCTGGCTCGATCCTATCAACGCGAAAGCAATGGCACGTTCGATTACAATTGCTCTATCAAAAGAAGCACCAAAAGATAAAGCAACATTCGAGAAAAACTTAGAAGCCTTCGACCAACAAGCTGATGAGTTAGACGAACAATTCAAGCAAGCCGTCGCTGACGGATCGAAAAAAGAATTGCTTGTCACGCATGCCGCTTATGGTTATCTTGCAGAACGGTACGGATTTACGCAACTTCCAATCGCCGGAATTTCTCCTTCCGATGAACCCTCACAAAAGCAACTGGCTGCTTTAGTGAAAGAAGCACGCATGCATGATTTGAAATATATCGCATTCGAAGAGACTGTTTCCCCGAAGGTCGCGCGCGTCATCCAAAAAGAAATCGGAGCTGAATCCGTGACGATTCATAACCTAGAGTCGGTCACGAAAACGCAACAAAACAGTTCTTATTTCAAATTGATGGAAGAAAACGTCCAGACATTGAAACAAGCACTTCAGTAAAGTACAGTTGACACGCGTTACTCAATGCGGTACGGTAAGAAACGTGTTTTACAACAATTGAATGACTTCTTTTTATCGCGAGAAACGGAGGGACTGGCCCGATGATGTTTCGGCAGCGGACGATTTGATTCGTACTGTGCCAAATCCAGCAAGCGAAAGCTTGAGAGATAAGAAGAGCGTCTTTATTTTATAAAGACCTCCTTCTTTCTTGCGAAGGGGTCTTTTTTTGTATTTTTGAGAAACGAGGTGTCAACAATGAATGAAACGATTACGCCTAACAAATGGGCACTGCTTCCTCTCGTCGTATTCCTGGTCCTCTTTATCGGTGCCGGAATCTTTTATGACGACTTTTACAAATTCCCGATTCTTATCGCCGCTTTGATCGCTTTAATCTTTGCTGCAATCACAACGAAAGGGAGTATCAACCAGACCGTCGAACGGATTGCGACTGGTGCCGGGAATCCTGATATCATGATCATGGTCTTCATCTTCTTATTAGCCGGTACGTTTTCTGGTACTGCAGAAGCGATCGGTGCAATCGATGCAACCGTTAATGCTGCCTTGACGTTCTTGCCTCCCTCGCTCCTCATGAGTGGTCTGTTCATCATCGCCGCCTTCATTTCGATGGCAATGGGAACATCAACTGGAACGATTGCTGCACTTGCTCCCATCGCCTTCGGTATTCATGAAGCGACAGGTATCAATGTTGCCATCGCAGCGGCAGCTGTCGTTGGTGGATCGATGTTCGGAGATAACTTGTCATTCATTTCCGATACGACGATTGCTGCCGTTCGGACACAAAAAACGAACATGCGCGATAAATTCCGAACGAACTTCATGATCGTTCTCCCGGCTGCCATCTTGACGGTCATCCTACTCGCATTCGTGTCTGGTTCTGGTGACGTCGTCGAAGCAAAAGCATTCGAGTTCTATAAATTGATTCCGTACCTTGCCGTCATCGTACTAGCGATCTTTGGCGTCAACGTCATTCTTGTTCTCATCGGTGGTACGTTACTCACCGGCATCATCGGTATGATCGACGGTAGCTTCGGCTTAAGTGGATTCGTCCTCTCGATGTCCGAAGGGATGTTAGGAATGGCTGAGATTTCAATTTTGACACTCCTCATGGGTGGTCTCGTCAGCTTGATTACGTTCAACGGCGGAATTGCTTTCTTAAAAGAGACGCTGACACGCAAGATTTCACAACGTCGTGGTGCTGAATTCAGTATGGCAGCACTCGTCAGCGCAACAAACCTTGCGACGGCAAACAATACGATCTCGATTTTGGTCGCTGGACCACTAGCAGCTGAAATAGCAGATACGTATGAAGTTGATCGTAAGAAATCGGCGAGTATCCTCGATATCTTCTCTTGTGGTATTCAAGGCATCATCCCGTATGGAGCACAGCTTTTGATTGCAGCGGAGTTGACGAAGACGGCTTCTCCTGAACTGATTCCGTATCTGTTCTATCCGTTCCTACTCTTCATTTGTGGATCAATCGCCATCTTCTTCGGATTCCCACGCATGAAAAAGACATCGACGAAGCAAGAAAAAATTTCTTCTTAATCGACAACAGGTCCGATCGTCATGATCGGACCTGTTTTTATTATTTTTTCTGCTTTGCTTGTCTTTCTAAAATCAAATAGGCGATTGCCGGAAGTGGAAATTGAACGAGTCCAGCTCCTCCCCAAACCCATGGATTACGTCCTGACTTTCGAGCACTGAGAAACAGACTAACTGCTTGTGTGACCAACAAGGCACCAATACTGAGCCAAGCTCCCTTTGATAACTTTTTATTCTTTTGAGCCATCTTTTCTCCCCCTCTTTCTGACATACGGTCAGATTTTATGAATTCTCTTCTATTTTACCGCATTCTATTTCTCCATGAGCATGGAAACGGACGTCTTCGTTCGTTCATGCTAAACTAAACGAGCAAATCTAAAACTATGTTTTATGAGGAGGAGTAACACATGCAATACGCAAAACTTTCAAATGGTATTACGATTCCCCAAATCGGATTCGGTGTCTGGCAAGTAGATGAAGAGACAGAAGCACCTGCTGCTGTCGCTGAAGCACTACGCGTCGGCTATCGTCACATTGATACAGCTGCTGTATACAAAAACGAGCGCGGTGTCGCAAAAGGAATCAAGGAAAGCGGCGTGAAACGTGAGGATCTCTTCTTAACGTCAAAAGTCTGGAACGATGATATTCGTGCCGGTCGGACGAAGGAAGCATTCGCAGAATCGCTCGAACGTCTCGAAACAGATTATCTTGACCTCTACCTGATCCACTGGCCGGTCGAAGGCTATATCGAAGCGTGGAAAGCGATGGTTGAACTATATGAAGCAGGCAAGATCAAAGCGATCGGTGTCTCGAACTTCAAGGAACATCACCTCGATACATTGGCAGAAGAGGGCTTGATGGCACCAATGATCAACCAAGTCGAGTTGCATCCACAATTGCCGCAACACGAACTGCACGAATACTTGCAAGATCACAACATCCAAGTCGAAGCATGGAGCCCACTCATGCAAGGGAAATTCCTCGAAATCAACGATTTCAAGGAAATCGCAGAGAAGCACGGCAAGACACCTTCACAAGTCGTCTTACGTTGGCACCTCGACAACGGCATCGTCGCTCTTCCGAAATCCGTTACACCTGAACGCATTGCGGAAAACTTCGACGTCTTTGATTTCCAACTCGATGCAGATGATCTTGAGAAAATTGATCGTCTAGCAACAGACGTCCGCCTCGGACCGGACCCGGACGAAATCGATTTTTAAGTTAAAGGTTACTATAAAAGAGATGAACTTCAGTGTGAGAACATCTTGATTCATATGAATGAAGAGACCCGTTTCCAGTCCACGACTTGGAAGCGGGTCTCTTTTTATCGGTTGAGCTGATCATACGTAATAAATCAATATCGTATCTTCTGCTTCTTCCGCCTTCTGAAAATAGGCACGAAGATCAGCAAACTGTTCCCAGACATCCTCGAATTCTCCAGGTGTCCCGGCTTCATCATGAATCGAAGCGAGTGCCCGTTGATCGAAATTGCGCATCACTTCAGCGGAAATGATCAGAAGCGGTAAAGGAAGAATGCCGACGATTGCCGCTTTTTCTTCGTTGACGATCAACTCTTCGCCAACGATTGCTCGACCAAGATTATAGTGCGTGTTCTGATCGATATAGATATCGATTTGATTCATTAAATGGTAGATGGCGTTCGTCTGTTCGAGAGCAAATAATTGTTCATGATCGGGTTGTGTCTCATGAATGAATAAAATCCAGTCCATGATGATGTGGGGATCGTTTCCGAACGACTCCCAGACCGCATCTGTGACGCGGACGAAATGTACGTTTTCCATTCTCCCCCTCCCTTCTGTACTCTGTATTCCCTTTTTAAATTCGTTCTATACAAAAAAAAGAGCCAGATTTCTCTGACTCTCTTCTCTTATATCGCTTGTTCATCTTTTTCTGATTCCTGCCATGCTTCAAGCGTATCTTTCCCTGGCAAATTTGGAATCGAATCCGCATAGAATCGTGGCTCTTTTCCAGCTTTTCGTTGCCCGACATAATCTTCGAGCGCCAGTTTCGCGATTTTTGAAAGACGGAAGATCGCATACAGATTGACGACAGCCATCAGTCCCATGAAGATATCTGCTAAAGCCCAAACAAGGCTCGCCGATTCGACGAGGGATCCGAAAACGATCATTGCAAGCACGATTACTCGATACATCGTGATGATTTTCTTATCTTCACGGATGAAGTTAATGTTCGATTCACCATAGTAATAGTTTCCGACGACGGAACTAAACGCAAAGAGGAAAATCGCGAGTACCATAAAACCTGTCGCAAGCGATCCGACTTGTGACGAAAGCGCTCCCTGTGCTAAATCAATACCAGCTAAAGCATCGCCATTCGCATCTTTCGTCGGAACCCCACTGACGAGAACGATCATCGCTGTTGCCGAACAGACCATCAACGTATCAACGAAAACGGCGAACGATTGGATCAGTCCTTGTTTAACCGGGTGAGAGACCTCTGCCGTTGCTGCGGCATTCGGTGCCGAACCCATACCCGCTTCGTTCGAGAACAACCCACGGCGGATACCGTTCAAGAGCGCTGCCCCTACTGCTCCGCCTGCGAGAGTCTTTAACTCAAATAAACCTTCTTGGAAGATCAATTTAAAAATACTTGGCAGTACTTCAAGATTCGTCACCATGATATACAGCGCGATCAAGATGTAACCACCTGCCATAATCGGTACGAGGAATGAAGCAACCGTCGCGATACTACGGACGCCACCAAAAATGACGAGTGCAGTCAGTACGACTAATGCGACAGTAATCCACATCTTATCAAAACCATATTGATTTTGAAGTGAGAGTGAAATCGTGTTCGATTGCAAAGAATTAAAGACAAATCCAAATGAAATCGTAATCAATACGCTAAATAAGATTCCTAACCACCGCTGACCAAGTGCTTTTTCCATGTAGTAGGCAGGGCCCCCACGCCACGCCTTATCATCACGTACTTTATAAATTTGAGCGAGTGTACTTTCGACGAATGCTGACGCCGACCCAATCAAGGCAATCAACCACATCCAGAAAACCGCTCCCGGTCCACCGAGTGCGATTGCAGCTGCGACACCCGCAATGTTGCCGGTTCCGACACGGGCTGCTGTACTGATAGCGAATGCTTGGAACGGTGACACACCATCTTTCCCTTTATCCGTTCCTTGGAACAGTAAGCGTAACATCTCCGGTATCATCCGGAATTGAACGAACCGCATCCGGAATGTAAAATAAATCCCGAGTCCGACGAGTAAGATAATCAGCACGTTCGTCCATAACGTGTCGCTGATTCTATTGACCACATCCATTACCTGTTTCTCCATCCGATTGCCTCCACTTCCACCACATAGTTTCTCTTTTTAGATGTAAACTTTTTTCACATGTGAATTATCATACGCAATTTTTTTTGAAAAATCAAACTCATCCATACCTTAGACGACAAAAAACGTGTCAAACCTCACATCAGATGTGAGGTTTGACACGTTTTTATAAACAATCCTTTTAAATTAAATGAACAGATTCAGGTTAGCACCGTCCGTTGCACCAAGGTAACTCGCGACACCACCGTAATCAATATCATCGAGAAGTTCTTCTTTTTTGATGCCCATGATGTCCATCGACATGGTGCAGGCGATCATCCGAACACCCGCGGCTTGTGCTTTTGCCATCATCGTCTCAAGCGCATCAACTTGTTTGTCCTTCATGACTTTTTTCATCATTTTTTGACCGGCTCCTGCCATGTTCATGTTCGAGAGTGGTAGCTCCCCGGCGTGTTTCGGCATCATCATACCCATCATCCGCTCAATAGCCGCTTTTTCGACTGCTGGTGCGTCTGGTTTTCGAATGACGTTCAAGCCCCAGAACGTAAAGAACATCGTCACTTGTTTCCCCATCGCTTGTGCACCTTGTGCGATGACGAAAGACGCAAGTGCTTTATCGAGATCACCACTGAAAACGACCATCGTCGCATCATCTGCTGGATTGACCTGAACTGGTGCTACAGCAGCTGTCTCTCCTTGTCCTTTTTCCAGTAAAACCTCAACGACCCCTTGATTCATCTCCGCTGAATGGACGGTATGCCCTAATTTTTTCGCCCATGCTTGAACGTCTGGTAAGAAACCGGGATCAGACGCTTTGACGAAAATTTGCTCGCCGTCTGTCATTTGATCGATCTTTGTTTTTAACTCTAAGATTGGACCTGGGCACTGTAAGCCGCACGTATCGAGCAGAGTCACTTGTTCCGGTGCAGTCTTCGTTTCTGGTTCACGTTTCGTTACCGTCACAGCTGTCTCCTCCTTCGATTGGCTTCGCGCTTCTTGATCGCGATGAACGACCGACCATGTTTTGTAGCCGCCACTTAAGTTTTTCACATCATAACCGTGTTGTTGTAACAGTTGACTCGCGACATATCCACGTAATCCGACTTGGCACGTCACATAGATCGTTTGATCCTTCGGTAGATCATCCAACTTCTCACGTAACGTCGGTAACGAGATGTTGACCGATCCCGGAATCGCGCCTAATTCGTTTTCTGATGGTTCACGTACATCGAGTAACAAACCGCCGTTCGCAACGATCGCATCGATTTCGTGCCAATGAACGTTCGCGCTGTCACCAAGCACAATATTCGACGCGATATATCCTGCAATATTGACCGGATCTTTTGCTGAACTATACGGTGGTGCATATGATAATTCGAGATCTGGTAAATCGAGAACCGTCAATCCACCTTTGATTGCAGTTGCTAGGACGTCGATTCGTTTTTCAACGCCTATCATGCCAATTGCCTGTGCTCCGTAGATCGTTCCTTCAATTGGATCAAACAGTAATTTCATCGAAATCGGACTTGCTCCTGGGTAGTACCCAGCATGCGATCCCGGATGCAGGTGCACAGCTTCATAACGCAGACCGAGCTGACGCAACCGTTTCTCATTGTTACCTGTCGAAGCAACCGTCAAATCGAAGACTTTTGCTACTGCTGTTCCGAGTGTGCCGCTGTACCGGACGTCGCGCCCAGCGATGATATCAGCGACGAGACGCCCTTGACGGTTCGCTGGCCACGCGAGTGGCACATGTGTTGCTTCCTTCGTGATATAGTCTTTAACTTCAATCGCATCACCAATCGCAAAGATCGATGGATCAGATGTCCGCAGTTGATCATCAACTTGAATCGTCTGCTTGATTCCAAGCGTTAAACCAGCATCCGCCGCGAGAGTACTCTCCGGTGCGACCCCAATCGACAGAATATTCATTTCTGTCGCAATCACGCGTCCGCTTGTTAAGACGACACGACGACCTGCCTCTTCAAACCGAGCGACACCATCTTCTAAAATCAACTCGACGCCTTTTGCACGCAAGTGTTCATGAACGATTGCCGCCATTTCCGGGTCGATTGGAGCCATGACTTGATCTGCCATTTCGACGAGAGTGACGCGCGCTCCTCGTTCAGCAAGATTTTCTGCCATCTCAAGACCAATGAAACCACCGCCGATGACAAGTGCTGTATCAGGGCGCGTCGTATCGACGTATTCCCGCATCCGATCCGTATCCGGGATGTTGCGTAGCGTAAAGACGTTCGTCGCATCACTCAGTCCCGGAATGTTCGGACGAATCGGTTTTGCACCTGGAGAAAGAATCAGATGATCATACGATTCGTCGTATTCTTCACCCGTCTCGACGTTGCGGATCGTGATTGTTTTCGCTTCACGATTGATGCGAATCGCTTCCGACAAATTGCGGACGTCTAAATTAAACCGCGCATGCATGCCTTCAGGCGTCTGGACGAGTAATTTATTGCGATCCTTGATGACATCTCCGATATAGTAAGGCAGTCCACAGTTTGCGAACGAAATCTCTTTTCCCCGTTCAAGCAAAATGATTTCTGCCGTTTCGTCAATCCGACGCAGTCGTGCTGCTGCCGTAGCGCCACCAGCGACGCCGCCTACGATGATCGTTTTCATCTGATGATTCCTCCTTGAGTTTCTATCTGTCACCTAATATACCCTGTTAGGTATGCCATTTCAAGTCAGTTGCTCGTAGATTCACAAACAAGACATATCTCTGCCTTTTGTATTTTCTTCCTATCTTAACGGACATTAGTTGCAATTCCTTCTGAAATGCTTGAAACTGAATTTATAGTATATAAAGGGGGATTTTGCAATGGACCAGGAACGTAACTCGAACGAATCAAACGAGAATAATAAAGTGACACCGATTCACCAAGATCGTCAACCCGAAACAAACGAACAAGGAATTGCACCGCAACAGCAACAACACTTGGAAGCATTCCAAGCTTTCCTCGTGGAAAAAGGCATTCCAATGGAAGCACGTGAAAATGAAACACACGTCTTCTTCATGACACAAGAAAAAACACCTGCTGGAGCAGAACCGATGATGATGATCGTCTTCAGTAAGACGACAACAGATGTCGAATTGTTCGCTCGTACAGTGACACACGTACCAGACGGTGTCGAGGATCTTCCGATTCTTAACGCCATCAACGACTTTAACCAAGAGTTCAAATACTTCCGCGTCGTTCTCGATAGCGACCGCGATGTTACAATTGCATCAACGATCGACCTTGATCACGGCTTCAATCCAGCTGCGATCTTCGGACATTCTGTCATGATGTTCCAAGCATCAGACGAAGTCTACACGTATTTGACAAAACTGTATGAACAGTTCTGATTTTTCATTTCTGAATGGCTTTGGAGCCCCGCTCCAAAGCCATTTTTTTATTTAAAGTTCAATTGACAATGAGAATTATTCTCGCTATAGTTAGATTGGTGAAAACGACTACATGGCGGAAAACGTCTTATTAATTCTTCTGGGGGAATCACGATTATGAAAAAGCGTTTAAAAGTAGCGTCGATCTTCATGGTAGCCGGTATCTTGGCTGCTTGCGGTTCGAATGAAACGGATACGACTGCACCGAAAAAAGAGAAAACGGAACAGTCGACAGAAACAAAATCAGCGGATGCAGGAATCGCTGCAACGACACTGACAGATGAACTGACAATCTTCAGCTCAATCAAAACAGAACTCGATAAAGCAAAAGAAGGACAAGCGATTGATTGGAAGATGGTCAAGACGAGTTATGAATCGAAATTAAAAGGTGGCGTCGAGACGACAGCACCAGAAATCGAACAAGTCATCCAGTCTGCTTTAGCCGGTGTCGAAGCGAAAGATCTCGATGAGAACATCGCTCGTCAACTCGTTGATAAAGGTCTACAATCGTACTTCTATAAATTACAAAAAGCAACGCAAGCAAAAGCTGAAGAAGCACTCGTTGCGGGTAAGCCAGAAGCTGCAACAGAAGCACTTAAGGATATTGAAGCGATGGCAAAGACCGTCTTCATTCCAACAGCTGAAAAACGTGACGCGAGCTACGGCTTTAAAAACGAAGACGCAATCGCTCAAGCCATCACATCTGGTCTTGCAGCTCAGCAAGAAGCCATCGACGCGAAAGAAATCGGTGACTTCAATGTAGCGAAACAAGTGACGGATAAATCGATTTACCGTTCCTTCTACTTGGCTGCACTCGGTTATGCACAAAAAATCGAGGATGGCGTTAAAGCTGGTACGGACGAAAAAGAATTACAAATGGAACAAGCAGAAGGATATGGTTTCCTGCTCGCGATCGAAGAATCATTAGCGGGTGGAGATGAAGAGGCTGTCAAAACGTTAAAAGAACGGTATGACTTCTCGAAGACAAAACCGGCTGACGTCTCTTACAAAGAAATTGAAGGTCTATTTGCGAAAGCATTAACAGAAAAAGTCGACGGTTATCATGAAGAAGCACAAGAGGCGCTCGAGAAGAAAGATATTGATACAGCACGCGCAGAAGCAATGGAAGCTAACATGTTCGTCGTTGCGATGAAACCAACACTTGAAAACCGTCTGGGTAAAGAAAAAGCAGCACAAGTCGCAAAAGACGCGAACGACTGGCTCGCACTCGTTGAAAAAGGTGACGTTAAAGCTGAGACGACAGGCGAACGGATTACGGACGCTCTCGAACCACTCAACTAAGAACGATATGGAAACGGAGGGATAAGATGAATATCGGAATTACAGGGGGTGCCGGCTTCATTGGTGCCGCCCTTGCCCTCCGGCTTAAGCAACATCATACCGTTCATGTACTGGATGCCTTTACGGACTATTATGATATTCGTTTGAAAGAAGAGCGGGCAAAAGCATTAAGAAGCGCTGGTGTTATTGTTACAACGGGGGACGTTCATCATGATCTCGATACATGGATGCAGCCATCGTTTGATGCTATCTTCCACCTCGCAGCGCTTCCTGGTGTTCCGCGTTCGCTAGAGGAACCGCATCATTATATTCGTGAGGACATCGATATGACGGTGACCTTGTTAGAAGCCGCAAAAAGACATGGCATTCCGCATGTCTTTTTCGCGTCTTCTTCTTCCGTTTACGGGGAACAGACGGGGCCGCTCAAAGAAGACCAGGCAACGGGACATGTCGCTAGTCCTTACGCGGCAGCCAAATATAGTGCCGAAAGCTTTTGTCATGCGTATGCTCATTTATATGATTTAAACGTAACGCTGTTTCGTTTCTTTACCGTCTACGGTCCATCAGGTCGTCCTGATATGGCACTGTATCGTTTCATTGAACAGGCGTTACGCGGGGAGTCCCTCACTATCTTCGGAGATCCGGTACGTGATTTCACGTATATCGATGATATTACGCGTGGTATGGAGCAAGCCCTACTCGCTCATGCTGTCGGAACGTACAATCTAGGTGCGAATCAGCCGGTTTCTGTACGTGCCTTAGCGGAACGAATCGGTCAACGATTCAATGTACCTGTGCATACTCAGGCTGCCCGACGCGGGGACGTGACGATGACATGGAGTGATACGACAGCTGCAAAGATAGCATTCGATTATCAACCGTCAGTCGAGATCGATGTTGGACTGGAGCAGGTGATCGCGTGGCATCAAAATCGTTGATTCGAACGCTTCTGTATCTGACCCTTACCGGATTCGTCATCTTTTTGCTCCTGCGTTTTTTCCTTGAGTTGACGGTCTCTTATCGGTATATCGAAGCATTATTCAAGAGCCCGTGGACGATACTTGCCACCTTGACGTATGCATTCGCCTTTTATTTACGAGCGATTGCCTGGCGTCGCGCCGATGCGAAACGTGTACCAACCGCTGTTTATCTATCAAGCCTTTATCTCGGACTGACGATCAATCATCTCTCACCGATCAAACTCGGAGAGATGATTCGACTGATGACGGCTCGCGCCATCGGTAGTCCTTGGAAACAAACAAGTGCGATCTTCGTTTTACAACGAAGTATTGACTTGATCGTTCTGTGCACATTCATTCTGATCGGTTGGTTGTTTCATCCAATCGTCTTGCTCGTCGCGCTCCTTGCGACAGGGTTATTGCTCGTATTACGTCGACCGCACCTCCCTTCCCTCGTTCTGTTCGGAACGCTCGCTTGGGCAGTCGAAGCACTCGCCGTCTTTTTCCTCTTGCATGGAGCAAGTGTCGATGTGTCCTTTCCGACGACCTTGATCGCGATGAGTGCCGGTGTCTTATCTGGTGTGATTCAGTTCACGCCTGGCGGGCTTGGTACCTATGAACTCGCGATGGGAACGGTCTTACGACAAGCCGGTGTTACCCATGCGTACGACGTTGCCTTAATGACGCACTTCTTTAAATATGCGTTTGCTTTTCTCGTCCCGCTGTACGTCCTCGTTCGCCATCCGGCTACGCTCCGGTTGTTGGTTCGTCAGCTCAAATACACTGATTGGAAAGGAGGAAGACGATGAAAAGTGCTTCTCGCTTTGAAAAAGTCGCAGCGCGCGCCTGGAACTTACTCAATGAAGGAAAACCCTTCACACCAATTTTTACGATCGGCGTCTTCTTGACGTACGCCTTATGGACGCAGATCCCACTCTCAGATGTCGGGTTCGGTTTCATCGTGACGCTTCCTTTGTTCATCTTACTTTGGCGTTATGATTTCCCGTTATTTTTACGCAACTACCTCTGGATTCCGATCATCGTTTGGCTGTTCCTTCGTGGTACGAATGCTGATTATTTGCCTTTATTCGCCTATGGTGCGGGTCTCTATTTCTTCTTCACGGTCTTTTTCTGGGGAACGATCTATTATCATCTCCGAATCGGAACACGCTGGACGAACTTCACGCGTTTTTGGAAACTCGTTCTAAAAAATAGTGATTCAACGAGTGGTAACGCACAAGAACAGCTCCCAAAGGTTGCTTTGTTGCTCGCGTATTGGTGGACAGCAAGTGATACGGCGACATTCGACATGACGTTCGTCTGGTTTCCAATTGGTCTATTCATCTTTGCTTGGATTTTGCATCATTACCTCTTTGACTGGAAACCGAAGTTGCCTGAGACGATGACGGTCGATGCCGATCTCCCGACTTCAGAAAAAGTCTACGTCCTGATCGTTGACGGGATGCGCAAAGATCGCTACATGGCAGCAAACACGCCGTTCCTCGAACGATTGCGTCAGGAAGGAACGGAATATACGAACATGGAAACCGTCTATCCTGCCCGGACCGTCGTCTGCTTCAGCTCGATGTTTACAGGTGCTCGCCCAGAAGACCACGGCATTCATTCGAACATGGTCTGGAACACGACAGGTGTCAAAACGGATACTGTCTTCGATCGTCTTCGTGCCGTCGATAAATCCGGGAAAATTCTTGGTATCGCTCACCTTGTCGATGCGTTCGGTTCAACCGACGTACGGACCGTCACAGCCGTCATGCATAACGATGTTGCGGACCGGAATATCGTGGAACGTGCCAAACAAATCGTCCACGAAGAAGACCCGGATCTGCTCGCAATCCAGTTGATCGGAACGGACCAAACGGGACATAGTCGAGGCACACTCTATTCCGAGTATGTTCAAAAAATCGAGGAAGCAGATGCGCTCCTTGCTGAGTTTTGTGAAGAACTCGATCGTCTCGGTAAACTCGAGGATGCGACACTCATCGTCATGGCGGATCATGGTCAAGCGGACGGAATCGGTGGACATGGTCACTTAGATGAGGGCGAACGATTCGTTCCCTTCTGGATGTATGGAAAGAATGTGCATGCCGGTCTAAAAGTGGATACGCACCGCCATATCCTGTCACTCGGACCAACGATTACAAAAGTACTAGGCGCAGACATCCCGCACGATAGCCGTGGTGTTTTGCTGACGGAAGCGTTCAAGGAGGCGACATCTAAATGAAAATCATCGTCTTTTTACCTGCCCACAATGAAGAAGTTTCGCTCCCCCTCGTCTTGAAACGAATACCCGATATGATTGACGGTATACCAGTCGAGACCCTCGTCATTGACGACGGTTCGACAGATGCAACGAGTGCGATTGCACGCCAACACGGTGCACACGTCTATCGGTTCGAGCAAAATCAAGGACTCGGCGCGGCAGTCCGCGAAGGACTCCGCCAGTCGCACGAACTCGGAGCTGATGTTGCCGTCATGATTGATGCCGATAACGAGTACCCTGCTGATCAAATCCCGGATATCGTTCGACCGATCCTAAACGATCAAGCAGACTACGTGTTCGGTTCTCGTTTCCTCGGTACCGTTGACGGGATGCGACTCTATCGCTATATTGGAAATCATGTCTTTACGTGGCTACAGTGTCTACTGCTGAAACGCAGAATTCATGACGGTCAAAGTGGGATGCGGGCGTTTTCGCGTGCAGCATGTCATCATGCTGAGATCATTCATGACTATAACTATGCGCAAGTATTGACCCTCAATCTCGTTCGAAAAGGGTTCCGCCTTCACGAAGTCCCGATTCGTTATCGGGTCCGGGAAGCCGGAAAGTCTTTTATTCGTTTGAATTATGTCCAACGTGTTCTCCCAGCGATTTATCGGGAGTGGCGACGACCTGTCACACAGCTTAGCGTTGAAGAACGCTCAGAACGAAAGGAGCACCTCGGATGAAACGCCTTCTTTTGCTACCGCTCCTCCTACTCTCACTGTTCGTGAGTAATTCCACGGTTTCCGCTTACAGTTACGGTGACCCAGGAAAGGAAGCTTTTGCGGAAGCGTATAAACAATTTGAAGAACAACTCGATGCGAAAGATTACGCGCTTGCGAAAGAAACGCTTGCCGCCTATGATAAAGAGTTCAAACTGTATTTCCCTGAAGCGAAAGCGAAGATTGATACGGCTCTTGAAAAAGAAGATGCTGAGGCTGCAAAACAAGCGTACCGTGTCGCTCTTCGCCAAAATATCGAACGTCGACTGCACTTTGCTGAAGAGCAGTTCGAAGATTTCGGGCAAGCGAAACTCTTACTCGCGAAAGCTCGTGGCACATACGATGTGCTCGCACCATACGTCAAGGAAAGCAAGGATGCAAAGACATCCGATGACGTGTATACTGCATTTGATGAATCATTAAAGGCACTCGGAAACCCTGGACTGTTTGGTGTCGGGAAAAAAGCGAGTGATGAAGAATCCTTCAAGAAAAACATTACGATGATCGAAGATACATTAACGCCTCTCTTCGTCCTGCCAGGTGAAGAAAAAACAGGCGTCTTCACAGAAGAAGATTCCTTCCTCGGTCAAACGTTCGGAACAGACGCGATCTGGAAGTTGATTGCGCTCGGACTTGTCGTCGTACTCATCGTCATCGTCGGCATTGGTCAATGGAAGAAGAAACGCCGCTCATAAGGAGGAAGACAGATGGATTTTCAAGCGTTTTTGATTACGCTTCGGGAGTGTCTCGAGGCTGTTCTCATCGTCGGTTTAATCTTAGGTTATCTCGATCGATTGAACGCCCCGCAATATAAGAAATGGGTCTATGCCGGTGTTGGACTAGCGCTTCTTGCTAGTCTTGGTGTCGCGTTCTTGTTCCAAGTCGTCTTCACGAGCTTTGCAAGCTTCGGAAGTGATACGTATCTGCGTCTCGGTATCATGATGGTCTCTGTCCTTCTCTTAACACACATGGTGCTGTGGATGGGTAAGGAAGCGAAAGAGAATCAAAAGGCTTCTCAAGCAAAAGTCGCCGCTGCCGTCTCGACAGGTAGTGCGATCACGATGATCATCCACTCTTTCCTCGTCATCGTTCGAGAAGGAATCGAAACAGTCTTTTTCTTCGCTGCCATCTCAGGTGGGGAAATCGAGAAAGTCCTGACAAGTTACGGTGCGGTTTCCGGTCTCTTACTCGCATTGATCTTCGGATACTTATTCGTCTCAGGATCAATGAAAATCCCAGTCAAACGCTTCTTCCAAGTAACCGGTGTACTGATCCTGTTCATCGCTGCAGGCATGCTCGTCCAAACGATCGGACGATTCCAAGACCTCGGTCTGCTCGGTAGTTTATTGATGAACGCTGATGGAACACCCGCTGCTGTGTATAACATCGTCGGCTTCATGCCGGAGCATTACATCGATCAGGTGCAATACCTGCGTGATACCGGCAATTCGACATTGATCAGTGGGCAAATCGGAACGTTCATGGGCGCGATGTTCGGGTATAGTCATAATCCATCTCTTGAACAAGTCGTCGCTTGGTGGGGCTACTTCGCCTTTGCTGGTTGGATGTTACTCCGTCAAAACAAACCATCGAAGTCATCGAAGTCCTTACAGGAGGTTTCTTGACCGTTCGAAGCGATCGTTCACGTCCGCGTGGACGATCGCTTTTTTGGATTACCCTTCTGTTCATCGGTGGCTGGATCGGTTTACGCATCATTTACGTCAGTCCATTCATCGCAAGCTACGATATCGCGAACTTCACGCTTGCCGTGACCGATTATGATTTGGCAGATTTACGCCCCCACTTCCCAGGTTATCCATTTTTCATTTTATTGGCGAATCTTTTTCTCCCACTAACGATAGCTGTCAAAGCGCTCGGTCTCGTCTCTACACTTGGACTAGCAAGCGCCCTGTTGCCACTCTACTGGCTCTTTCAGCGTCATGCTTATGACACGACTCGACTAATTGCAGCCTTTACGGTTCTCTCTACTGCTTCACTCGTTACGTTCGCTGCAACAGGGATGTCCGATGGACTCGCACTCGGATTACTCATCTGGTATGGCTGGAGCATCGAACACGCACGGCATCAGATTCGCCGCTGGCTCCCATATCTCTTATTCGGTTTACTGATGGCGACGCGCTTGTCCTATGCGCCGTTTGGTTTTATGCTCCTGTTCCTGCTATGGCAGGTGCGAAAGGATTACTGGCAACTCTTATCTGAGTGCGCGTTGCTTCTGCTTGCGCAACTCGCTTGGTTGCTCCCGGTCGCTTTTTCCGTTGGCGGTCCTTACTCGTTTCTTCAACTCTCGCTTCGCTTCGTCAGTGGTCATTTTTCCGACTGGGGTGGTTCTGTTCAGACCGATGACGCCTCGATCTTCCAGCGATTCATCAAGACGCTTCAGCAACTCTTCTGGCATGGCATCGGCTATGGCACGTGGATTGGGTTGCTGTCCGGGATGATGCTGTTCTTACGCAAACGTTGGACGATCGATCTCGCTTGGGGGACGACGGCTGGACTCTATTTCATCTGGGTCTGGCTCGGACAAAATATCGATAAGCCCCGTCATGTCTTACCGCTCGTGCTCCTACTTCTCGTCTGGTCGATTCGTCAGCTCCCGTTACGGATGTACCTGCCGTTTCTAGTCGTTCAGTTAACAATCGGTAGCTTAGCGTTGAACGAACAAGCAACGCGTCCGCCAGCAACGATTGAACTAGCGCGTTACGTGACGACCCTTTCACCCGGAGCAACCGTCTTCACGGATGAAGAAGCACGACAGTTCGAGTCCGAACGACCGGATGCTTCAATCGTTCCGATCGGTTCCGTCAGTAAATGGAATGCAGAACCAAAATCCGACCAGATTTACGTAACTGGTCGGTTGCTCGAACGTCTTCATGCTCAAGGTGTTCGACCAAAAGTCAAACCGGTCGTCCGCTTTACGAGTGATTCCCGCTACGAACCGGAAGATGCACAAGCGATGCTATATCAGTTAATAGCACCTTGATCGCATCACTGTATACAAACGAAAAACCATGTCGACTCCCGAATGACTCCGGGGAAATCGACATGGTTCTTTTATTGCTGCGTATCATAACGACGTTCCATATAATCAAAGGTGCCACCGCTGATTTCGATTGTTCGTACCGGTTTAAAGCCGAGACGCCGATACAGTCGCTGTGCTCCTCCGTTCGTTTGATCAGCGTTTAAGGTGAATGCTTGTAGTCCTCGTTTTTCGCCTTCTTCCGCTGCTGCCTGCAACAGTTCCGTTCCAATTCCTTTGCCACCATGACGCGCGTCAACAGATAGTGTATCTAGGTAATAGACGGGTCCCTCCGTCTCGACGTCGATCTGGGCATCTTGCCCTGTCCACTGTTTCAATTGTTTTTTAATTGGTTCGTCGAGTTGTTTCGCATCTGTCCCTGCATAAGCGATCACGATGCCCGCTACTTCACCCTCGATGACTTTGACGAGGATGTTCTCATGACTAAGCCGGTTTCCGGTTTGGGAAACGAAATAGGCGAGTCGTTCTAGAATCTCTTCTTTTTCCGTCGCCCCTGTCAGCGTCTCAGCGATTTCATGAATCGCTTGTTCAATTAAGGGAGCAATCTGTTTTGCTTCTGAAGCATCTGCTTGTCGAATCATCTCGTTATTCTCCTTTGAACTTATTTTCTAATCAATGAACCTGAAAAATCGGACTCGACGAAGTCGAATCCGATACGTAATTTTTTTGGACTTCCATTCATTTCACTGCGTGACTTTTGGTACGACTGGCGCCGGTACGATGACAGGCTCCCGTGTCATGACAGCAACGACACGACCGGCAATCGCTACGGCCAGTAACGTGTACAACGTCAAGCTAAGTGGCAGATAAACAAGTGAAATGACTAACACGATGGCATCGAGTCCGAACAAAATCGTTCCGATCGATAGACCTGTCAGTTTACTAAGTCCCATCGATAGCAGATCATCTCCACCTGTCGCCGCTCCACTTTTCAAAACAAGTCCGAGACCATACCCGGTCACGATTCCGCTAGCGATGGCTGCGATGAGTGTCGCTGGCCAAGCTTGTTCTGGAAAGTGGAACAAATCGAGTCGATGCCACATCTCGTAAAAGAGTGATAATGCACCTGCTGAAAGTAGCGCTTCGCTGACAAAGCGTTTGCCTTTGAAGTACAAGGCACCGATGAAAAATGGAATATCGAGCACGATCATTGAGATCGAAGGATTGATATCAAAAAAGTATCGACCAAGCAACGATAATCCAATAAAGCCGCCTTCTGCTAATCCGAACTGTTCATTCAATGTGTAGTAACCGAACGCCATGATCAGCGTTCCGGTTAAGATGGTTGCGATTCGTTTCATGTTTTATTGTCCTCTCCCGTTTACATCGTGGGAGAGGTTTTATACGTCCCGTTTGGGTATTCATCTATTTTCGCTCTCCCTGATTTTTATAAGCCATTACCGTCTTGTTCGTCTTGACCGGTACTGCTAAAAATCAGGTAAGCTAAATAGATGATTGGTCCTCTCGGTATCCATCGGTTTCCACCCCTTCATTAAAAATCTACTTTCATTATAACCCGAATTTCAGTAACTAAAACAGTTTTACGCATTCTTCACATAATCCAAACACTTTTGCTCACTCATTCACAATTTAGACAAGATTATGCTCAATGTTGAACAAACTACTTGAAAGTGAACTTGTGAAGGATTACACTAAGTATATCAAATGAATGTGATTTATATCACAAACAAAACAAAAAGGAGACTTTACCCATGAAAGTAGCAGTCATCGGATGTACACACGCAGGAACAGCAGCAGTCAAAGAACTCGCTTCACAACAAGATGTCGAGATCACCGTTTATGAGCGGAATGACAATGTATCGTTTCTCTCTTGTGGGATCGCACTTCACGTCGGTGGTGTCGTCAAACACGCGGAATCGCTATTCTACTCGTCACCAAGTGAACTTGCTGAACTTGGAGCTGAGATGCGTCTAAAACATGATGTACTTGAAATCGATAGTGAACGTCAAACGATCGTTGCGAAAAACCTCATGACTGGTGAAGTCGTTCACGATACGTACGATAAACTCATTATGACGACTGGATCTTGGCCAATCATTCCAATGCTTCCTGGCATTGAGTTGAATCAAATCGAGCTCTGTAAAAACTATCATCACGCCCAAACGATCATAGAAAAAGCAACAGATGCAGAGCGCATCACAGTCGTTGGTGCAGGCTATATCGGTGCTGAACTCGTCGAAGCGTTTGAAGCCTACGGAAAAGATGTCACGTTCATCGATAGTGCGGATCGCATTCTCAACAAATACCTCGATCGCTCGTTCACTGACGTCATTGAACACGAATTGACAGATCGCGGCATTCGTCTCGAACTTGGACAAACCGTCCAAAGCTTCAAAGGAGAAAACGGTGCTGTCACACACGTCGTCACAGACAAAGGAACGTTCGAAACGGACCTCGTCATTCTTTGTGTCGGTTTCCGTCCAAGTACGGAACTCCTAAAAGGACAGGTTGATATGCTGGCGAACGGCGCGATCATCGTTGACGATTATATGCGGACGAGCAACCCGAACATCTTTGCTGCTGGTGACAGCTGTGCTGTCTATTACAACCCAGCTCGGACACATGCCTATATTCCACTCGCAACGAATGCTGTCCGGATGGGTACGCTCATAGGAAAAAACTTACGCGCTCCAAAGATTCGTTATCAAGGAACACAAGGCACATCAGGTCTTCGCTTATATGACTTAAACATCGCGTCGACTGGTTTGACAGAAGAAGCAGCACCGTTGTTCGGACTTGAAGTGAGCAGCGCGACAGTTACGGATGCGTATCGCCCAGAGTTCATGCCAACAGCAGAAGACGTCCAATTGAAACTCGTCTTTGAGATAGCAACACATCGTGTCGTCGGTGCACAAATCATCTCTAAAGTTGATTTGACACAGGCGATGAATACACTGTCTGTCGCGATTCAAAATGACATGACACTTGAAGAACTCGCTTTCGTCGATTTCTTCTTCCAACCGCACTACAACAAACCGTGGAACTTACTGAACCAAGCAGCTCTGCAAGCAATGAACGAGCAACAACCAGCTCGCGTCTAAATGCATCAGATAATGAAAACAAGCAACGGATCCCGTTGCTTGTTTTCGTGTATTCTCGTTCATTTTTCGTATACTTCTTGCCAGTCATGATACGGCATCGTGCCATTCACTGTTTCCATATCAAAGCGTAACGGTGCAATCAATTCGAGCGAATTACCATCCGGATCCTCGAAGTATATTGCCGCGTGCGCATGTGGATGATTATCGAGAACGAGCGGTTGATCGGCGGCTGCTACACCAAATGCAGATCGAACGGCAATTCCTCTCTCCTTTAACCAATCCTGTGCTTTATCGATATTTTCTTGCTCCATCCGAAACGCAATATGTCGAATCGACGGATGATACGGTAACTCGACTTGACCAGCTTTCCATAAACCTAACCAACTCTTACCGTGCTCGATCCAAAAGAAAGCGACACGTTCATTTTGGAAAGCACATGCAAGACCCAATTTTTCGTAAAAGATAATCGATCGTTCGAGCTCCTTGACCGGTAAATGGGCTTCATACAGTCCAGCAATCATCTTCTTCACACTCCTCTTTTTCTAGTGTAAACCATCAATTTCCAAATTTACTACCATCAGAAACGTTTAATCCGACTTGTTGAGGGAACATACATCCTATACCAAAACCAACTTTCAGGAGGAATGTTTACATGGCTGCATCGAAAAATCCGTTAACACAATACTTTAATGACGATTTCCCAAAACAATATCAGGACGCGCCAGCGGTTCAAGCAAAAATGGAACCTGTTCCCGATTGTGGAGAAGAGAGCTATAAAGGCTCAGGCAAATTGATCGGTAAAAAAGCACTGATTACGGGTGGCGACTCCGGCATCGGCCGAGCAGCAGCGATCGCCTATGCTCGTGAAGGTGCTGATATCGTGCTCAATTACTTACCAGAAGAACAACAGGATGCAGAAGAGGTGAAAGCACTCGTTGAAGCAGCGGGACAAAAAGCCTACCTCTTGCCTGGTGACCTAAGTGATGAAGCGTTCTGTCAGCAACTCATTAAAGAAGCACACGAATCACTCGGTGGAATCGATATTTTGGCACTTGTCGCTGGTAAACAACAAGCTGTCGAAGACATTCTCGATCTTTCGACGGAGCAATTACGCAAAACATATGAAATCAATGTCTTTTCCCTCTTCTGGGTCGTTAAAGCAGCCTTGCCACTCTTGAAGGAAGGAGCTTCAATCATCACGACGACATCCGTTCAAGGATACAACCCAAGTGCGAACCTCTTGGATTATGCTTCGACGAAGTTCGCCATCAACGGGTTCACGCGTGGACTTGCAAAACAAGTCGCACCTAAAGGAATCCGTGTCAATTCCGTCGCACCTGGTCCGATTTGGACACCGCTTCAAATTTCAGGTGGTCAACCAAGCGAGAATATTCCAGAGTTCGGACAGGAAACACCATTGAAACGCAGTGGTCAACCGGTCGAACTGTCAGATGTGTACGTCTTCCTCGCTTCAGACGCTGCGAGCTATGTCACGGCACAAATTTACGGTGTCACTGGCGGTATTGAATTAGCATAAAGATTGAATTTCGACAGGGTAGCTTCGGCTATCCTGTTTTCGTATGCAAGACGGGATATCAGTTGCATCACGGAAGACCATTTAGTCTAATGAAAGTAATAACGATGAAGGAGTGAGTCAGATGACTGAAAAAGAAAAGATGATTCAAGGAGAACTCTACTTAGCACAAGATCCAGAACTCGTGGCCGACCGCATCCGGGCACAGTCACTCTGTCATGAGTTTAATCAATTAAGCGTTCATGATGGTGCTAAACGAAAGGCACTTCTCAAGCAGTTATTCCGAACAGAGCAAGCTGACTTTTACATCGAACCGACCTTCAAATGTGACTATGGCTATAACATCACGTTAGGTGCTCGTTTTTATGCCAACTACGACTGTGTCTTCCTCGATATTTGTCCGATTACAATCGGCGACAATTGCATGCTCGCTCCAGGAGTACATATCTATACAGCGACTCACCCGCTCGATCCTGTCGAGCGCAACAGTGGTTATGAATTCGGAAAACCAGTCGTCATCGGTAATAACGTCTGGATTGGCGGACGTGCCGTCATCAATCCTGGTGTGACGATTGGAGATAATGCTGTCATTGCCTCAGGCAGTGTCGTCGTCAAAGATGTACCAGCAAACAGTGTCGTCGGTGGAAATCCAGCCCGAATCATCAAGACGATCTAATTCTCATCAAATTCTAATCTATTCCTCAGCTTCCTTTCACGTGGTCTGGTTATTCTATGTATAAGAACAACAGCCACTACTAAAGGAGGAAATCATCATGACTGAAAAACGAACAGATAAAGGGAATAAACGCTTTAAAAAAGGAATCGCAACACTTGCCGTAACGGGTACTGTCTTAACAGGGGCCGGTGCATTCCTACTCTTCACAGGTCCGGGACACTCGCTCGTCAATTCAACGGTCACCACTTCACAGCAGGCAGAGCAAAAAGTCGAAGCCGCTTCGCGCCAAGTCGAGCAAAAACTTCCAGCTTCGATGCGTGACGACCAGGAAATCGAAGGCACATTGCAGAAACAATCGGATCGTTCGCTTACAATCGACGTCAATGGTGACTCTCAGACGTTTGACTTTGCTTCATCAGTCGAACGTGAAGCCGTTCAAGAAGGTGATTGGGTCAAAATCGATTTGAATGCAAGTCAGCAAATCACGGAACTTGAGCGAGAAGATCAAGATGATCGCACTGATCGAGATGACGATGGCAATCGCTCAGATGATTCATCAGATGACGCGAGCGAACGATACGGTGTTCTTCATGCCATCTCTCAAAGTGAATTGACACTCGAACAAGATGGACAGGAAACCGTCTACGCGATAGCTGATCGTGCGGAACGTGATGCTGCTAAATCTGGAGATATCGTGAAAATCGAATTGAATGTTGACGGTCAAGTCCGTGAAATTGACCGGGAAGATGACGACGAGGATCGTAATGCTACACGTGACGAAGACCGTGACGATTTACGGGAGCAAGAAGTCCGAGGTACGCTCGCTAAGATTACGAACCAAGAGATCGTCATCGAACAGAACGGTGCGCAAAAATCATACTCTCGTGCATCGAACATGGAACAAGATGATGACATCCGAGTTGGCGGTTCCGTTAAACTAGAATTGAACGCGTCAGACGAAGTGACAGAAATCGATGAATGATCATTAAAGGAGGATGTTTATGCCAACCACCATCTTAATCGTTGAGGACGATGCAAAAATCGCACGCCTCCTTGAACTCGAACTCCAATATGCCGGGTACGCGACACGTGTCGCCCCCAACGGAAAAGATGGTCTCGCTGCCGCTGAGCATTCGGTTGATCTCGTCTTACTCGACGTAATGATGCCGGAGCTAAGCGGCTTCGAGGTGTTGCGCAGGCTCCGTGGAAAGGACATTCACGTCCCCGTCATTATGCTAACAGCACGGGGGGAAGTCTACGATAAGGTCGCGGGACTCGATCTCGGTGCGAATGATTATGTGACGAAACCGTTCGAGATGGAAGAGCTACTTGCTCGAATCCGTGCGTTACTACGAACTCCGACTTCAGCTGCCAACTTATCACGCACGTTACAGTTCGCTGACCTTGTACTCGATCTTGATCGACATGAAGCATTTCGAAACGAACTGCGACTCGATTTGACACCACGTGAGTTCGAACTCCTGACGTATTTACTAGAAAACAAAGAACATGTCCTGACACGCGAACAAATCTTAAATCGCGTCTGGGGGTACGATTATTTTGGCGAAACGAATATCGTCGACGTCTACATCCGGTATCTTCGCAAAAAAGTCGATGCCCACCCTCCTGCTCTCATCCAGACCGTTCGTGGTGTCGGTTATGTGCTACGGGAGGCGAACCCATGAAGCTTCGAACGAAACTCGCCTTATCCGTCACTTCTTTTACAACACTGTTATTAGTCCTCTCCTTCGTTGTCGTCACCCTTGTCGTGCGTAATCATCTGATTGAATCCCGTTATACCCAACTTGAACAGGCAGAGGAATTGATGGAGGACGACTCGTCGGTCCGGGCATTACTGACGCTTCACGAAGACGCCGTCGTTTTATCGAACAAAGATGGACGATGGGTCATTTCTAATGATGAAGATGACGATGATTCGTCTACCGTTAATGGGGATGTCCGTGCAAGTGATCTCCCCGGTATTCCGCGTTCGAACGATCCGTTCAAGTCTGGCGATTGGTTCGGAATCGTTTACCAGGATCAAGCTTATTTGTTCGAAGATGAGAGCGTCGATGATACGGTGTCGACACTCATCTTGACCTTCACCATCGTATTGGTCGTCGGAATCCTCATTGCCTTCATCAGTAGCTTCTGGATTGCGTATCAGACGCTCCGACCGCTCCGGCAATTGAATGATACGATGCAACGAATTTCTTCTTCCGGTACGCTCGAGACGGTGCAGACAGAACGCGACGATGAAATCGGTCGCCTCGGACGTGTCTTCAATCAGATGATCGGACGTGTTGATCAGACAATGGAACAGCAACGCCAATTCGTCGCAGATGTCTCGCATGAGATGAAGACACCGCTGACCGTCATTGAAGGATATGCTCAATTGTTGAAACGATGGGGCAAAACAAAGCCGGATGTACTCGATGAATCGATTGAACACATCTTACAAGAAACGCATGCGATGCGGACGACACTCATTGAGCCAATGCTTGAACTATCTCGTCTCGGTTATGAGGAAACATCTGTCGAAGAAATTGACTTAGCCGAGCTTGGGAGCGAACTCGCTGACCGGATGTATCACGCGACAGGAACAATCATTCCCGTCGATGCATCTGGGATGATTCGGGCGAACCGCGAAGCCGTGTTACGTATCTTGACGATTTATATCGACAACGCACTGAAGTATGCTACTTCCCCAGAGTTACATCTGCGTCAAGAACGACTCGCTGTTCTCGACCGCGGGACGTCTCTGACTGATGAGGAACGCGCCCGATTGTTCGATCGTTTTTACCGGCTCGATACAGCACGCGATCGTTCAGGAAGCGGACTCGGATTGTCGATTGCTGCTGCGTTAGCGACGACCCACCATTTTCAAGTTGGGAGTGAAGCCCGTCAGCCAGACGGGAGTTGTTTCTATCTGGTTCCAGAACAGTCGAGATGAAACTTTTTCTTCATTTATGTCGTACACTTAAGAAGAACGTCATATGATGAAAGAAGGAAACTCACGATGGCTAAAAAACGTTGGGGTGGACTTGCTGTTGCAGGCGCCTTTCTCTTATCGAAGGGAAAAGTCATCCTTGCCTTACTGAAATTTTCAAAGTTTGGAGGCACTCTGATTTCTTTTGGAGTTTCTCTGCTCTTTTACGCTCAAGTATTCGGTGTCTGGTTTGGTGTCGGATTGCTTTATCTCTTATTCATTCACGAGATGGGACATTTACTTGCTGCTAAACGACTTGGTTTTAAAACGGGACCAGCCATCTTCGTTCCCTTCATGGGTGCCGTGATCGGGATTAAGGATACGTTCCGGACGCCAAAACAAGAAGCAATCCTCGCTTACGGTGGACCACTTGCTGGTCTCTTGTCCTTGATTCCCCTTGCGATTGGATACGCCGTGACCGGAAATGACTTTTGGCTCGTCATCTTCCATCTCGGAGCCTTGTTGAATCTCTTTAACCTACTCCCAGTCAGTCCGCTTGACGGCGGACGGATTCTTGCAGGACTTCCGATCATCGTCTGGGTCGCCGGTCTTGCTGCTCTGATTGCTTACGGCATCACGAACTTCAGTCTGATTCTGCTCTTGATTGCTTTCTTCGGTGGAAGTGCTGTTTGGAAACGCTACAAGTTTGCAAAGCAATATGAGGAAAACCAATCGAGCTTAATGTTATACCGTGCTGCACGTGAACGCGTTTTACGAGCAAAGGCAGAGCAAGAACGTGCAGACGCTGAAGTGGCACTTGCTCCAGAACTAGAAGGTGAGGAAGAACAACCAATCGAGAGTACGTACGACCCAATCGCTTGGTCACTTCGTCTCGATTTACAAGATTTGCGACAAGCGAGTCCGGAAGATGCGCGTCAGGAAGCGGACGATCTGTTACGGTATCAATATGATGCCGCAAATGATTACGATGCGTTGTTGCGACGAATCGATCAACGGATTGAACCACTCCGCCTCGCTGAAGAGTCTGTTCAGTACCACCAGATGCCGAAAAAACAACAAACGTTCACCCTACTCGCCTACTTGGCGCTCGGTGCAATTTTATTCATCGCTTTCGAGTACTCGAAAGGGTACTTGCCCACACCATCTTAAATCTAGTTCCATCGGATGCGCTCCTTTGCGCATCCTTTTTTGTAGAACGAACACATTGACTAGAGTGATTTCTTGCATCTCGTCATAGAAGCGACTACTCTGAGTAAAACCCTACTTACCACTTGTCTAAAAAAGGAGGCTCTCCTTCCATGAATAAAAACACCGCTCGTTTGGGTGAAGCACCTATCAACCAGCTCTTGCTTAGCCTTTCTTTACCCGCGATGGTCGGGATGCTCGTCACGGCACTTTACAACATCATTGATACGATTTTTGTCGCACAAGGAATCGGTACGACCGCGGTTGCTGCTGTCGGGATCGCGTTTCCAGTTCAACTCGTATTAATGGCAATCGCTAACTCGATCGGAATCGGTGGTGCTGCCATCGCGTCACAACGGCTCGGTCAAAAACAGACGGATGGTGCCAGTCGTGCCTATGCGAACGTCTTGATGGCTGTCTTCTTCATCAGCATGCTTGCCATCATCAGTGCTTTCATCTTCGTCGAACCACTGCTTCGTCTCTTTGGAGCGACGGATGAAATCATGCCGTATAGTATCGATTTCTTACGCGTCCTGTTACTCGGATCCCCTTTCTTCATGTTGACGATGGCGTCGAGTGCGATGCTCCGCGCAGAAGGACGTGCGAATTATCAGATGCGCGTCATGCTAACGACGGTTGCAATCAACATCGTCCTGACACCACTATTCATCTTTGGTCTCGATTGGGGCATTCAAGGAGCCGCGCTCGGGACGGTCATCGCGCAAATCGTCGGTGCTCTGCTCGTTTTCCGCTTCTTTTTTACGAAACGTCGACAAACAGGATTAACGCTCGACCGGAGCGCCTTCAAACCCGATTTCCGTTTAACGTTTCGGATGATGCAAATCGGATCATCGTCATTTATCATGCAAGTATCGCAATCGATTCTATTCATCACCGTCAACCATATGCTCGTCCGGTACGGTGGTACGACAGAACTCGCGACGTTTGCGGTCATCAATAAGTTCATGGCGCTCGTCGGTATGCCAATCATGGGGATCGTGCAAGGGATGCAACCGATTGTCGGGTACAATTTTGGTTCTCGACAATTCAGTCGGATGTCGCTTGCTATCAAACTGGCGATCCGCTATGGCTTAACATTATCGATCAGCTTATGGTTACTCATTCAGCTCTTCCCTCGTTTTTGGGTCGGCTTGTTCACAGAGGAAGCGACACTTTTGCAAGAAGGTTCAAGTGCGATGCGCATCTTATTCGCTTTATCATTCGTCTATGGGATTCAAATGATCATCAATGGGATGTATCAATCGCTTGCGAAAGCAAAAGTCGCTTTATTCCTATCCTTGTCACGTCAAACGCTATATACGATTCCACTCGTCCTGATTTTGCCAGTGTTCTTCGGTGTCAACGGTGTCTGGTTCGCCTTCCCGATTGCTGACGCTATGGCTGTCTTAACAGCACTCGTCTTTGCCTATAAAGATCGGATTCTTTTGTTCAAACCAGAAGAGTACGTTGAAGAGGAACAAAAGGTCGCATCGGCAAAATGAACGTGATTTACCTGAGATCATCTGCCCTGCAGATGGTCTTTTTTAATGGACTTCTAGAATACGAACATGTATTCTGTTACTAGTGAATAATAGGAAGGAGCCTGCTTGATGTACACATTAGCGATTGACTTCGAAACGGCAAATCGGAATAGTCGAAGCATTTGTGCGTTTGGTTGGTCCGTTCTCTCGAATGGTCGCGTCACAGAGAGTAAACAGGTCTTGATCAATCCCGAAGAAAACTTCGATGCCGGAAACATCCGGGTCCATGGAATTCGTCCGAGTGACGTCTTCGATGCACCGACGTTACCTGAAGCAATGGAAGCACATGGCTTATACGATTTAATTGCAGGTGCTCAACTGGTCGTTGCCCACAATGCGTCATTTGATATGGGGGCGCTCCAAAAAGCGATTCAAAAATACGATATGTACCAGATGCCCGCTTTCACCTACGGCTGTACGGTCAAATTATCCCGCAAACTGTATCCGTGGTTGCCGAACCATCGATTGAACACGATGGCAGAATTCCTCAACGTCTCTTTTCAGCACCATGACGCGAAAGAAGATGCCTACGTCTGCGCCCTACTCTTAAACGATATGTTGGAACGAACAAATCTACAGGATCCGGTCACTTTGCATACGTTTTGTGGCGTTCGAATGGGACAGGTTGCCTATTAAACAAAAAAGCACTCTAGACACGAGATCTAGAGTGTTTTTTCATAGTTGTTCTATTATTTGCTTGTTTGTTTGATTGGGAACCAGCCTGGACGACTTGTAATGCCTGCCCATAATGCATCTGGAACGACGAGTTCGGCTTGTGCTTCTGGATCAAGTTCTGTCCGGATTGACGCAAGGTCACCCGCTTCGACTTTTTCAACCCACTTCGGTTCCATGATCAGCTCACGACCGAGAGCGATCATTGGAACGACAGCCAAACCTTGTTCGACTTCGTCCGCTGTGTGCAGCGATCCAACACCGATGACAGGTACTTGTTCGCCAACTCGCTCTTGAACGAGTGTGATTGGTGAAGTTTTTTCGTTTTCATCACGAATCGAACCTGCGAAGAAGTCCATCACCGAAACGTGCAAGTAATCGAGGTCTTTTTTCGCGAGCTCATCGACGAGACGCATCGTGTCATCGAGTGTGATTCCTGGATTTTCGATCTCTTCTGGAGAGAATCGATATCCGACGATGAATGAAGGATCTTGTTTTGCGACGGCTTCGACTGCATCTACGACTGCTAATGGGAACGCAAGACGTTTCTCTAAGCTACCGCCCCACTTATCTTCACGACGGTTTGAGTGTGGAGAGAAGAATTGTTGAATCAAGTACGTGTTCGCACCATGAATCTCAACACCATCAAATCCAGCTTCCATCGCACGACGTGTTGCTTGACCGAATGCTTCGATGATTGCTTCGACTTCTTCCGCTTCCAACGCACGTGGTGTCATTGCCCCTTCACGTACGGGTGCGACGGCACTTGCACTGACTGTTTGTCCACCAACGAGTTCTGGTGGTGCCATACGACCAGCGTGGAAAATTTGCAAAATTGCTTTTGCGCCTTTATCTTGAATCGTTTTTGCGAGTCGCTCTAGACTCGGAATGAGATCATCGCGGTGCGCGCCGAATTCATTCGGGAATCCTTGACCGTCTGCTGTGACATTCGCACATGCTGTGATGACCGCACTGACGCCACCTGAACGTTCTGCGTAGTACGCGAGTTCCGCATCCGATACTTCGCCGTTCTCTTGTGCCGCATAGTTCGTCATCGGTGCCATCAAGACGCGGTTTTTCAGCGTCACACCGTTTGGTAATGTAAATGGTTCAAACATTGCTTGAGTTGCCATGAGTGAAGTGCCTCCTCTAATTTCTTGAACTGAATATCGACAGTATACGCTCGTCTTCCTCCGAATAGCTACTGATGTGCTTACGCGATGTGTCACTTGCGGATTGCTTTACGACGACCGCCCGGCCACCACCAGTTCCAGTGACCAAATAGTTTCATCAGTGCGGGGACGAGGAGCATCCGGACGATTGTGGCATCAATAAAAATCGCAAGCGCGATACCGACGCCTAGTTGTTTGATTGGACTGACGCCCGTGAAGGCAAACGCCCCGGTGACGACAATCATGATTAAGGCAGCAGACGTAATGATCTTACTCGTCTTCGCAAGCCCCATCTCGGTCGCGTAATCGTTATCGCCCGTCTCGTCATAATATTCTTCCATTCGCGAGACGAGGAACACTTCATAATCCATCGATAAACCAAAGACGAGTGAGAAGATGAAGACCGGTGTCAAAATGCCGATCGTCTCCTGCGGAAGAACTGCGCCGGACTCGAACAAGATGACGAGTAATCCAAATGTCGCTCCTAGACTAAGCAAATTCATCAGAATCGCCTTGATTGGGATCAAGATGGACCGGAACGCAATCAGCAGGATGATGAATGTTGCCAAGACAACGACACCGACTGCTAGTGGGAGTTTCGATTCAATGGCATCATAAATTTCCTGATTGAAGGCTGCCGGCCCCCCGACAAGATAACCGTCCTTCTGCATTTTTCGCACCCAGTCTTGCGAAGCAGCATCGCCGGGATCTCCTTTTAAGTTAACGTCGATTCGTGTTTGGTCGTTCTCTGATAGAAACGGTTTTAGTGCATCGCGCCCAGCCGGAACAGCGAGTAACTGCTCGAGCGGAATCTGTTGCTGCTCCGCAATTGTTACAGCAGACACGACGGAACGCACTTCCGAATCCGATTCGAGTCGAATCGTCACGTCTTCGATTTTTTCTCGTCCCACTTCTGAGGAAGCAGCCGCATTCAAGATGAGAACAGCATCTGTTCCATCGTTCCCGAATGTTTTCTCCCACGACTCAAACGCGAGACGCGACGGATAGGATTCCGGTAAGGCCGTCGCCTGTGGGATATTCAACGTTAGATCACGAAGCGGAAGTAAACACGGTAACAGGAGCAACAGCGATAACACAGTCACAGCAACCGGACGCTTCATGACGAAACGGGCGAGGCGGCGCCAGCGATCTTCACTGCTTCCGGTTCGCTGACGAAAGAGTCGTCCTTTTTCTAACACCTTCCCGAAAACAATCAACAGTGCAGGTAAGAGTGTCAACGCGCTGACGACTGCACCGAGGACGGAAACGAGTGTCCCGATTGCAACGGCTCGGAAAACATCGACATCGATCAATAACAGTCCGGCAAGTCCGACAAATACACAAATCCCCGAAAATAAAATTGACCGTCCTGCCGTCTCAACCGAGCGGATCGCTGCCGCTCGAATACTTTGTCCGTCATGACGTTCTTCACGGAACCGATTGACGTATAACAAGGAAAAATCAATACCGAGTGCAAGCGAAATCATCGCGACTGCATTCAAGACGAAAATCGATAGTTCTTGTTGCCCGGCAACAAAGTAGAGCACACCGGCCCCAAAGACAAAGGTGACGAGTCCCATGATTAAGGGTAAAATCGCAGCGACCGGTGTACCGAAGACAAGTAATAAAACAATCAATGCCGCCGGAATACCAATCAATTCAGCTCGGATCAAATCATTTTTAGAAGCCGTATTCAAATCATCGACGACGACCGGTTCACCGGTCAGTCGAATCGTCCCGGTGTCATCCAGTTGACGCGTAACCGCGGTTGCCCATTTTGCATCAAGTGTCGGTACACCAATTGTTACATATCCCTTATCATCACGAATCGCTTGTGGATTTTCGACAGGTCCCGTCACATTACCGATACCTTGAATATCTCGAAAACGCTTGACATGTTGTACCATCGTCCGTTGTAGATCCTCTTGGTCTTCAAATAAAACGATGATTGTGTGAGGATCCTGACCAAAATCCTTATCTAATGCTGTCTCGACGCGTTGAAAGTCACCGTCACGTGTAAATCCGTTTCCTTCTAAGCGATTCGGTAATTGATACGCGAAATAACCAAGCACGACGAGTAGAATCGTCCAAACGACCAACACACCTCGAAAATACGTACTAATCAGATGACCAAGCCGTTCCATAGTGCCTCCCCTTTCTGCTCAAACGTACAAAAAACATCCTTCTTGCTAAAAAAGCGAAAAGGATGTTTCATTACGTCTTTTGAAAAATTTGAACCCACGTGTTTCCAAACGTCTCAGACGTCGAAACGATGGCAAGACGCCGCGCTTCTTCATCTAACAACACGCTTTTGAGTAAAACAGAGGAATGACATCCCTCAAACTTATATTTCAGCTGACTCTTCTCATAGAGATAAAAACGAGACGAGTCGGTGATCGAAAACAATTGGTGCCTGTGGTCAACGAGCGAGTACTCCGCATAATCAGAAAAAGGAACAATCGATTCTTGATTCGTCGCAGCATCCCAAATGACGTATCGTTCCTTGTGGTCGTCATAGGAGATAATCGTAGTAGGCGCGATGAATCGTTCGAACGTCAAACGTGTATCATATCCCCGCTCAATCAAGCGTCCGAACAACGGTGCCTCTTTATAATCAGAGTACCGCCAGTCTCCTGTTTGAACGTTCACACAGACGACATCTGTTTCTGCCGTATATAGAAAAATCTCATCGTCTTGCCAAAAGAATAAATTACTGAACCATGCTTCGGAAAAAGCAGTAGGTCGCTTGATATAATCCAAATGTCCTTGCTTTAAATCTAATAAACCAAAATAAGCTGACTCTTCAAACACGATGAACAATCGTCCACCGCCTGGTTCGATATACCAGGAGAATGGAACATACGCACATGCTGTTTCCCATAGTGGTTTTAAATCCGCATCACATTTCATAAATCCGTGGCGATCTCGAAAAAGAAGCAAATCCTCCCCGATTTGATCGAACAGTGAGACGGATTCATGGAGTAACAGCTCTGCAGCAGGTTTATACATATGCATCACTTCCTACTTCATACGGTATCAACCTTCTTGATTTCTCGCTACTATTGATGCGCTCGACTTGCACCTCCTGTTATACTAACCTCATGAAAAAAGGAGGAGGAACAAGATGAAACCTTTACAATTATCCGCTGAGACGGCTGTCGAACTTTCGAAACGTCTGAACGTGCCCCTCGAGCAATTGATGCATATGCCCCGCCATATCTTGATTCAAAAGCTCGTCGAACTAGAGCAGGAACAAGCGAAATCGGAATCTGATGCGTCTAGCGAATCGGAATCTTGAGTAAAAAGCCTCTTTTCCAAAGATGGAAAGAGGCTTCATCTTTAGTTTAAGATTGCGGATGATATTCCGACTTGCCATACCGAAAGACATTGATGATTGCCTTCCCATCACTCGGGTAACCATTTGGATGATCGATTGGAAAGAGTGAGAAAAAGACGAAATAAAATGAGAAATACGCAAATTGATACGTAAAAATTGATGCCTCGAACACACCCGCATAAATGAGAGCATTAATGACTAAGATACTCACTAAGTTCGCAATCGATCCACCCGCATAGACCAAAATATTAGCGAATTTTGTCTCCTTGCGTAGTGCCTCATACTGACACCAGCCATCCCAAAAATAGATACGGTTTAACCGAATCGGACCGACACGAAGCAGCGATTTCCCTGAACCAATATTGATTTCCATATTTCCACCGAATAATCGGGCGAAAAAGTAATGTCCCATCTCATGAATCAGTGTCACGATAGGTAAAAGTAAAAAGAACGACAAAAAGAATTTCCATAAGTCACCGAAACCGAACATACCACGTACACCCTTTCAACTCAAAAAACAACATCTTAGATACTACATATGAGTTTTCCCGAAAGATGTATCTTCAAACAGTGTTTCATCAATTTTTCGAAAGTCAATTGCATGACAGACTGCAATCAAATTGTCACTCCACATCACAAAAAAAGGACGAAGCCTCTTGCGCTTCGTCCTTTGAACTTTAATCCGTTTTCTTACGACGTTTGTTCGCTGCGTACAATAATCCAATAATCGTCAGTGCAGCACCACCTGCTACCGCATACTTCTTATAGTCCGCTTTTCGTTCTGCAATGACTGTCGTCGTCAATGCTTTGATGACTAACTGTTTCTCTTCGTGCAATCTTGGGGCGTGTAATTTGACAGTACCTGCCTCAACTAAGACTTCGAACTCACCATTTGGCAATTCAATCGTGATGTCTTCGTCCGTCGCGTTGTGATAGACACGTTGCCGTTCGACATATCCTTCATAGGTACGTTTCAGTTCAAAAGCAATAACGCCTTCTCCTTCTTCAAGGAATCGAAGATGCTTTTTGATCATCGCTGCGTTTGCAAGGCGGAACATCGGATATTGACGACGAAGGGCAATCAATCCTTTGACGTACTCGACTGCTGCCTGTTCTGTTTCCGCCCGCTCATAGTCGAGCCGGTTGACGATTTCCCCGGCATTAAAACTGTCACGAATCCCGTCCTTCGTTCGGAAGAATTCTTGCCCCGCATGGAGGAACGGAATCCCTTGGCCTGTCAAAATAATCGCATTTGCGAGCAATTGACGCTTGCGTCGAACCTCTCCTGTATCATTCGGACGAGAGATCGATAGCTTGTCCCAAATCGTCAAATCATCGTGAGCTTCCACGTATGAAACGACTTGATTCGGCTCATCGGCAAAACCTTGCGAAGAGACATTGCCAGCGATTCCTCGTTTGACTTCACTCGTCCGGTCGAATGCGCCACTGATGAAACCACAATCTTCTGGTGTTTGAACGTCTCCTTTGACGCCGTCGCGTAATCCGTTATTAAAATGTCCGATTCCTGGCATCTTCGGTGCATTGAAGTAGTTCGCTTTCTCTTCCGGATCAAGCGGTGTATCGAGATCCCAGCCTTCACCGATGATCAGAATCGACGGATCAATCCGGTCAAGTGCATGACGTACCTGATTCATCGTCTCGACATCGTGAAGACCCATCAAGTCGAATCGGAACCCGTCTAGGTGGTATTCTTTCGCCCAGTACGTCACACAATCAAGAATAAACTTACGCATCATCAGACGTTCAGAGGCAGTATCATTTCCACAGAAACTACCGTTTGACAGGCTACCATCCGCCTCTTGACGATAGAAGTATCCCGGAACGAACTGACCGAGCGGAACCGTTGCCGCATCGTACGTATGATTGAAGACGACGTCCATGATGACGCGAATACCACGGTCATGTAATGCTTGTACTAGTTGTTTTAATTCAAGGATTCGTGCTCGAGGGTCATCGGGATTCGATGAATACGAACCTTCCGGCGTAAAATAGTTCACCGGATCGTAACCCCAGTTGTAGTTATCCGGGTCGTTCGGCGCTGTCTCATTGACTGAACCAAAATCATAAATCGGCAGTAACTGCACATGTGTCACACCAAGATCTGCTAAATAATCAAGTCCAGTCAATCCACCATTCGGTGTCCGGGTTCCCGCTTCTGTCAGTCCAGCAAATGTGCCACGTGCGACGACACCACTAGCCGGATGACTCGTTGCATCGCGTACATGCAATTCATAGATGACTGCGTCTTGCGAAGAATGGAACAATGGACGTTCTTCAATCCACCGCTCTGGTGTCACACTTGTTGGATCAATCAACGCACCACGTTTCCCGTTCGTTCCGACGGCTTTCGCATACGGGTCAACTGCTTCGACCTTTTGTCCGTTGATGCTCGCTTGAAACGTATAGAAATAACCTTCATATGCCGCTCGATCGAGTTCAACGACGTACGTTCCCCGTTCGCCCGCCACCATCTCGACCTCTTCGACTTTTCGTGCGCGTAACGTCTTATAGAGTCGAAGCACGACACGCTCTGCTGTCGGCGCCCATAATCGCACGTGAATCGCTTTCTCTGAGAAAGTCGCTCCTAAATCATTTCCACTATACGCAAATCGCTCATCCAGTTCTTGCGGTGTGAGCGTCAACATGTCTGCTGTTTGTTTCAAAGCTAAGCACCCCTTTCATTTCATGGTTTTTATTATAACAAAATTTCAAAGCAGTGGACGCTTCCGGTATTCCTCTCTAAAATAGAGAGTGGAATGAAAGGGGAGATTGAAATGGCAGCAAAAGATAATTCATTTGATATCGTGTCACAAATCAATATCGAGGAAGTCAAGAACGCGGTTCAGATCGCACTGAAGGAAATTACGAACCGCTTCGACTTTAAAGGTTCAAAGAGCGACATGAAGCTCGAAAAAGAGGATTTGATTCTGATCTCAGATGACAATTTCAAACTTGATCAAGTTAAAGATGTCTTAACAGCAAAATTGATCAAGCGCGAAGTTCCGACAAAAAACCTGCAGTACGAAAAAGTCGAGCAGGCTGCTGGGAACACAGTTCGCCAACGTGTCATCCTCAAAAGTGGAATCGATCGTGACGACGCGAAAAAGATTAACAACGCCGTCAAGGAGTCAAAATTAAAAGTGAAGACACAAATCCAAGATGACCAAATCCGAGTCACAGGTAAATCACGTGATGACTTACAACAAGTCATGCAAATCGTTCGTGAGCTTCCATTATCCGTCGACGTTCAATTCATTAACTTCCGTTAATCGATTCACGTCAAACAGGCTGAACACGTTTTTTCAGCATCTATCAAACAAAAAAGGAGATACTTTCTGGATTGCATCCAAAAAGTATCTCCTTTCCTTTATGCTGTTTCTTACTGTGCTGTATAGCCACCATCGAGAACGACAGCTTGACCCGTGACACCTGCTGCTTTGTCACTTGCAAGGAAAATAGCGTAATCCGCGATTTCTTTAACTTGCAATAACCGTTGTTGTGGAACAAGTGGATAAATGACTTCTTCTAACACACGCTCGAGCGGTACGTTCCGCGTTTCAGCGAGTGAAGATAATTGATTTTGGACAAGTGGTGTATCGACATATCCTGGGCAAATCGCATTAACCGTAATACCAGAAGTTGCTCCTTCTAATGCGGCTACTTTCGTTAAACCGATGACGCCGTGTTTTGCACTATTGTATGCTGCTTTTCCTGCAAAACCAATCAATCCGTTGATTGACGACATGTTCAAGATGCGTCCAGATCCTTGTTTTTTCATGATCGGGAAGACGTATTTCGTATAGAGGAATGGTGCACGAAGCATGATGCTTTGAAGCAAGTCGAATTTCTCAGTTGAGAACTCTTCGATTGGTGAGACGTGCTGCATTCCCGCATTGTTAATGACGATATCAATCGTTCCGTAATGCGCGACAGTCTGTTCGATACTTGATTTGATTGCCTCTTCATTCGTCACATCACCCGCGACGGCAAACGCATCGAAGCCTTTTTCACGAAGTGTTTCGGCTGAGCGTTTGGCTGCTTCTTCCTGAAGATCGACAATAACGACTTTAGCGCCTTCTTGAGCGAATTCTTCAGCGATTTCGAGACCGATTCCGCTTGCTGCTCCTGTAATTAACGCGACTTTTCCTTCGAGTTGTTTCATCATGATGGATTCCTTCTTTCTTTATCTTTACGTGTTCGGTCTCTTTACTGTACGCTGATTGAAAGAATAATAAAAATGAATACTTGTTATGACATCTATAACTCAAAAGAATAGGAGAATACTGATGGATTTCCGCCAACTGGAATATTTTACGGAAGTAGCACGCTTTAAAAGTTTCACTCGTGCCGCTGAACATCTTCATGTCACGCAACCAACACTCAGTAAAATGGTCCGTCATTTAGAAGAAGAACTCGAGATGGAACTGTTCGACCGAAGCAAACGACAAATCGTCCTGACGGATGCTGGTGAGACCTTATTAGTTGAGGGGGAAAAGATTTTGCGTCAGTTATCTGACCTACCTTCTCATCTCTATGATGTCATGCATCTGACGAAAGGAACGATCCGCCTCGGTGTTCCTCCATTAATCGGCTCGCTGTTTTTTCCGGGTCTCCTGCGGCGTTTCGAGGAGATGTATCCAATGATTCAAATCGCATTGATCGAAGCAGGTGGACATGCGTTAGAAAAAGCAGTCGTCGCCGGTGAAGTCGATTTAATCGCAACAGTACTTCCTTCAGATGAGCATTTGACGACGCACCCCTTCATCGAAGAAGAACTCCATTTATTTTTACCAAGTGATCATCCTCTCGCCGATCGGTCGATGATTGCGTTAGAGGAAGTCGCCGACATGCCGTTCGTCTTATTCAATGAGACATTCTCACTCCACGACGTCGTCTTGAATGCTTGTCAGGATGCTGGGTTCACACCACACGTTTCCCGGATTAGCTCGCAGTGGGATTTCCTATGTTTGCTTGTCGCAGAAGGAAACGCAGTGACTGTTCTTCCGCGTTCGATTGCTGATCGTTTTTCGATTCGCGGCGTCAAAACGATTCCATTGAAAACGCGTGTGCCATGGCACTTAGGAATTGCGGTTCCGACCGGTCGCTATCAATCCTATGTAACGCGAAAATGGATTCAATTCGTCAGTGACATGTATTCCAAATAAGCATACCTTTCATAAAAATCATGTATTTGTAGAATGGATTTTCTTCCTTTACGATGAGAACATCGTTAAAAAAGAAAGGAAGTCCTTTACCATGGCAACTCATTTTGAATCACGTCACGAAACAGGCGTTAAAAAACTCAGCGAATTCACAGACACAAACGCTGCACAATCAACGCATGATAAAATCTCTGAATCCCTGAAAGATATCGCTCCAGCAGTCGGTGAGTGGATCACGGATTTCGCATACGGTGAAGTTTACAGCCGCGATGGTCTCGTCAACCGCGACCGCGCAATCGTCACGATCGCTTCTCTCGTCACACAAGGTACAGAACCACAGCTCGCTCTCCATATCAACACTGGATTGACAGCTGGTTTGACAGGAAACGAAATCGTCGAAGCTATCATGCATCTTGTTCCTTACACTGGATTCCCACGTGTCTTGAACGCACTTGAAGTCGCGAAAGTCGTCTTCGCAGAACGTGGCATCACAGTAGAAACAGAATAAGATACGCACGATTAGATTAAAAAAAGATGGGCATGACGCATTTTCGGGTATCTCCTTAACAAAAGGAGTGGTCGATCATGCGTTATGCCCTTTTTGCGGATCTTCACAGTTCAGTAGCCGACACAGCGGCTGTCCTAGCTGATATACGGCGACTCGCTCCCGATGCGCGTCTATTTTGTCTTGGAGATATTTACGAATGCCATGTTGGTAAAAAGCGAGCGAAGCGCTATTCGTTTGAATCACTCTCCCTCGTCGTGACGCTTGATGATGATTTTTTAGAACTGATTGATTTTAAAACGTTGCTCGGCAATCAAGAAGAACGCATCCTGTCACTCGTCCCGCCGCATCTATCTCCTGTCATCGACGCATTACGTCTTTGTCCTCGAAAACAACGAATCGAGGGGGCGCTATTGATTCATGGAGACCAATTAAGTTGGTCGCGTGATTTTCTGCCTGATCTGTCACAGCAACACGAGCCGCTCCTCTTTTTTGGACATAGTCATATCAGAGGCTTGTTTCAAAATGGGGATGCACTCCCTAGTCCATTACACCAACCCCTATCGATCGCAGGAGAACGTTACGCGGTCAATCTCGGTCCCGTCGTGTTCGAACGGGAATGGTGTCTCTACGATACGGAGCAACAAACGATCGTATTTCATCAAGCGAACTGAGATGATACAACAAAAGCCGTCGGGCGCAAGGCTCGACGGCTTTTGTTCATGCATCTTCACTATCAGAGGTAACGGACAAGCGATGCTTTGACGACATCGACTTGTGTGAAGTTTGAGTCTTCTGCAAAGGCTTCGATGACTTGACGGACATCCCCTTGGCGACGAACGAAGCTCGTCGGAACTGGTGTCGTACCAACAAGTTGCTCATGCAGACTCGTCAATTGATGATCGTCGATGATCGTCGTCATCAAATCAAGGAAAAGAAGGACGTGCAGTCGATTCAAGTAATCCCATGGTTTGTCTTCCGAACGGAATTCATTACGTGCAAGCCACTTTTTCAATCCAATCGCATCGATTTGACTCAATGTCTCTGTCGTACGTGCTGACTTCCAAAGCGTCAACAGTTCGCCAAGTTTTTTCCGCGTCTGTTTTTTACGCATGAAGAATTCAAAATTCTCTTTCGTTCGTAATGCATCGCCTTCAATGGGAGCAATCAACTCTGCTTCCGGTGCCGTCACGAAGTCGTGAACGAAATCGACAGACTCTCCCGGTAACCACGCTGCGACTTTCCCGTGAAAATCAGCCATGAATGCGACCGTTTCCGCCAAAGGCTCCTGCTTCATCTGTGAAGCAGCTTGCTGTAATCGTTCTTTCGTTTCAGTCTTCATAATCTACCTCTTCTTATTCGTGGATTGGTCTTACATTTCTTCTGGAGCGCCGACACCAAGTAAACGAAGACCTTCTGTCAAGACGATCGTGACAGACTTGACGAGTGCAAGACGTGATTGTTTTGCTGCGTCATCTTCGAGAACACGGACGTGCCCATAGTATTTATTGAAGCTTTGTGCAAGATCTAAGACATATCGGCTAATGATTGATGGTTCACGACGCGCAAACGCACGATCGATGACTGTCGAGAATTGGTTCAACATTGAAACGACACCCCATGCATGATCATCGGCACTGCCTGCGAATGGTGTTCCATCATAGCCACCTTTACGGAGCAACGAGTTCGCACGAGCATTCGTATATTGGACGTATGGTCCTGTTTCACCTTCGAATTTCAACATGTGCTCAAGATCGAACTCGATATTGTTCATCCGTTCGTTCTTCAAGTCATGGAAGATGACCGCGCCCACACCGACTTGACGAGCCGTCGCTTCGGCATTTGCTAAGTTCGGATTTTTTTCCGCGATGTTTTTCTTCGCGACGTCGATTGCTTCTTGTAGTACTTCTTCAAGCAAGACGATCCGACCTTTACGCGTCGACATTTTCTTTCCGTCTTTCATGATTAAACCGAACGGTACATGGTGCATGCCGTCGACATTCTCAAACCCAAGTTTCTTCAGAACTGCAAACAATTGCTTGAAGTGAAGGGCTTGCTCGCCACCGACGACATAGAATGCCTGTTCAAAACGGTATGTTTCGAGACGATAGACAGCAGCTGCTAAATCGCGTGTTGCGTAAAGGGTTGCGCCATCTTTCTTTTTAATCAAGGCAGGTGGCATACCTTCTGCTTCGAGATCAACGACCATTGCTCCCTCAGATTCAACGAGTAAATCTTTCTCTTCGAGTAGATCGATGACGTGTTGCATCTTATCGTTGTAGAAAGCTTCACCGTTCAAGCTATCGAATTTAACACCGAGCATGTCATAGACACGGTTGAATTCAACAAGTGAGACTTCGCGGAACCACGTCCAAAGAGTCGTCGCCTGCTCATCACCTTGTTCGAGTTTTTTGAACCAGAGGCGTCCTTCATCCTCAAGTGCTGGATTCGTTTCCGCTTCTTCATGGAAGCGAACGTACAATTTTAACAATTCTTTGATTGGTTCTGCGCGGACTGCTTCTTCCTCACCCCACATCGTGTAAGCAACCATCAATTTCCCGAACTGTGTTCCCCAGTCCCCTAGGTGGTTGACACCAACGACATCGTACCCTTTTTTGCGCGAGATTTGGTTGAGCGCGTTCCCGATGACCGTCGAACGCAAGTGACCCATTGAGAATGGTTTGGCGATGTTCGGAGATGAGAAATCCGTAACGATCGTCTTGCCATTGGCTTCGCTAGAACCGAATGTCTCTTTTTCCTTCAAGACTTGATTGACGATTTCTTGCGAGACGACTTCTCGGTTCAAGAAGACGTTGATGTAGGGACCTACAGCTTGAACGTTCGTGAATAACGGTGCATTGATTTTTTCTGCGAGGTCCGAAGCAATCATGTTTGGTGCCTTACGGAATGCTTTTGCGAGCATGAAACATGGGAAAGCAAGATCACCATGATCTTCGTGTTTTGGTTGCTCGATTAGTTGTTCGATTTGTTCAACCGACAAGGCACCTTCCATGACTTGATGTAACACTTCTGCATATTGTGCTTTATAACTCATCTTTATTTCCTCCAGCTTCACTGATTTTTTTGCAATAAAAAACGCCCCTTGCGCTACGCGCAAAGAGACGGACTGACCGCGGTACCACTCTTCTTGGTGTCACTCGACACCCACCTTGTTCGGGGATAACGGGGGTCCCCCGGCTACGCCTCTTCCATCAGGAATCGGGCAGCGTCTCAGAAGTGCGTTTCGCGACCGGTTCGTCCTCAGGCTTCCACCATTCCCTGATTCGCTAGTTGACGAAAATCAATCGTTACTCTCTTCATCATCGACTGTATTTGATATCCTTCACATTATACGCAATTCTTTCTTTTCTCTCAACCTTATTTTTTTGGTAAATGGCTTATCAAAATTTCCACAATTCGGGTATAGGAATAAAAGATACTTCTCAGGGGGAGGGATGTTTCATGCGCTACTATCAACACGTAGCCCGGACGAGCTGGATTGTCTTCGGTCTCGTCGCTTTGACATTATTATTGATCGGCATCGTTCATCCACCGACCTTCCATCCTTCTGTCTCCATCATCAATACACTTTATTTGTTTGGACTCGTTCTCTTATTTCAGTTCGATAATGTCCGCCGTGGCGGCATTTACTATACCTTCCAAGAAGGAATCATCTTATTTTTGTTCCTGAATTATGGTTTGACGTACGCCTTGATTTTAAGTCAAGTTGGTATTCTCGTCTTTCAATTCATGTCTCACCGAAAAGCGATACGCTGGAAACGTTTCGTGTACCTCTATCCAATCAACGCTCTGTTCGATTTAGTCTATATCTCATTTCCGGCATTTGCGTATTATGCGTTAGGCGGTCCGATTGGCTCAAGCTTTACGTATTCTAAAGCAATGATCCCTTTCATCGGCTTTGTAATTACGGTCTTCCTTGTCTCTTACTTCCAATGTCTGTTCGTTAATCGTTTCCTCTACTTGAAATACGATTGGCGACGTCTCGTAAAGCTTCAATCTCTTGTCTACGGGATTAGCATGTTAAGTGCCCTACTCGGCATCTGGTTCTATGATGAGAGTCCACTCGTCGCAGCAACGGTGTCTGCCTTGATTCTCTTTTTATTCAAGCGTCTGCTCCAAGAACGTGGTGACTCACTCGAAGCAAATGATAGTGCCAAACGATTTGACGATGCAAAGGAACACTTATTGATTTCCCGCTTTGAACGCGAAACGATTGACTCGCTACTCCTTGACTTACCACATCTTCTGCCGTTTTCTGAAGGTTGGATCTCGATTCAACAACAACGGAAGCAAGTCATCTATAACATTCGGACGAAACAACCAATCGACGTGTTACCTCTATTTCATTCACTGACAGCTGACGATTTGCATACTCCGATCATCTATGGTCTTCGGTGTGATTGGGGAAATGACATTCAAATCGGCTTACCTGTTGATCGCCACTCGATGCTAGCCATTCCTTCGATTACAAGTGGAGAGGTCGATGTCTCAATCATCCTGTTCCATCAGGTTGCCGATGCCTATGACGTAACGAATGCTGACGAATTATCTCGTTTACTCCGCATCTTTTGTCGTGTTTTAGAACGCTCTCGTGAAACAGTTCAGCTGTATACGGAAAGTCGGACGGATGCCTTGACGGAATTACCAAATAGTCGTGCCTTTTACGAACATGGTCGGCAAGAATTTGCCGCCGATGCCTATCCACTATCAGTCATTCTGTTCGATATCGATCACTTCAAACGAGTCAATGATACGTATGGTCATAAAGTTGGAGATCTTGTCCTTCGTGAACTCGGACGACGTATCCAAGCGATTCAATTACAACATGATGATGTCTTTGCTGCTCGTTATGGCGGGGAGGAATTCGTCCTCTTACTACGAAATGGTAGTCAAGAGGCTGCTATTCATCTCGCCGAAACTGTCCGCCATGCGGTCATGGATCGTCCTTTCCTCGTCGATGGTCATCGACTTTCGTTAACCGTTAGCCTTGGTATCGATACAGTCGACGAAAAATACCAAAGAACGTTCGAAGAGTCTTTACGCCAAGCCGATCATGCATTGTATGTCGGTGGAAAACACAACGGACGCAATTGTACCGCGCACTATGCAAATCTTTGAAAGGTCGTGACTCTATTGTCGATTACGGAAATTGAAATGATATTACCAACATCTCAAGCTAATCGGACGATTCGGATTCATCGTCCACCACATTTTGATCCGGATGAAGCCTTACCGGTGATCTATATGCACGATGGACAAAATGTCTTCAGTGGGGAGACCGCTTCGTTCGGAAAAGGCTGGGAAATTCATCTAGCTCTTCAGCAGACACAGATTCCGGCAATGATCGTTGCGATCGATAGCCCGGAAGACGGCATGGATCGGTACGATGATTATGCCCCTTGGAGTGACGAAGCCTTATTGATGCGAACGGCTTATCCATCGCATCGTACGTCGATCGGCGGAAACGGAAAAGTCTATATGGATTGGATCATCCGTGAGCTAAAGCCATATATTGACGCCAATTATGCGACACGCCCTGACGACACGACAATGATTGGGAGCTCGATGGGTGGCGTCATCTCACTCTATGGACTCTTTGCGTATCCAGAAGTCATCACGCGCGTCGCTGCCTTGTCGACTGCCGGATGGGCAAACTTCTCCTCACTCCTCGAATTCATTGAGCGAAGCCCGTCTCTTTCTACTGATCATCGTTGTTACATGGATGTCGGTACGAAAGAAGTGAGTGGTCCGATGACTGAGACGGACTATCTACACACGAATGATGTCTTAGCGCGAGCAGTCGCACAAAAACTCACTCAAAGCTGCTATACGATCATTCCGGAAGCGATTCATCATGAAACGGCATGGGCCAATCGTTTACCCGATATTTTGCGTTACTTATTTCCATCCTCCTGAGTACACAAAAAAAGCCAGATGATTTCTGTTTAGAAATCATCTGGCTTTTACACGTTGCCTTATACTAATTCTTCTTGTTGCTCTTTTTCATAACGGTTGCGCGGATGCTCCCGGCATTCATCGGAACACGAACGCATGACTTTCGGTTCGCATTCTTCACAGCAGAAGTGCTGTCGATTACATTCCGGGTTCGCACAATTAACGTAGCGCGTCTCCGGTTTTCCACAATAATAACATTCTGAGACGACAGATGGATTGACGGCATTGACAGGAACTTGTACACGCTCATCAAAGACGTACAGTTCGCCTTCCCAGTCTTCTCCTTGTGTCTGTTCATCTTTTCCGTACATGACGACTCCGCCTTTTAGATGGAAGATATCGTCACTTTGTTGCCGTTTACGGAAGTACGCCGTGAATTTCTCACAACGAACACCACCCGTACAGTATGTGAGAACCTTTTTCCCTTCAAATAAATGCTCGTTCTCGTCGAGCCACTCCGGGAATTCCCGTGAAGCATCGACATCAACTTTTACGGCATTTTTGAAGTGTCCAAGATCATATTCATAGTTGTTCCGTACATCGAGAATGACGACATCCTCTTGTTTCATCATTTCTTTCCACTCTGCTGGTTCAAGGTACGCAGCGTTTTCTTCTGGTACGTTGAATTCGTCCTCAAAACGCCATGTGACGAGTTCTTTTTTGTACCGGACGAACGTTTTTTTGAAGGCATGTTCTTCGACTTCATCGATTTTAAATTCGATGTCAGCGAATCGTGGATCCGCCGTCAAATCCTTCATGTATTGTTCTGTCTGTTCGACCGTTCCAGAAAGTGTGCCGTTGATTCCTTCTGGTGCGATCAAAATCCGACCTTTAATACCGAGCTCTTTACAGTAAGCAAGATGCTCTTTCGTCAATTGTTCCGCATTTTCGATCGGAACATACTTGTAAAATAATAGTACGCGATAAGGTTTCATATTCCTCATTAGCCCCCATGTCAGTTTTTTGCAGTAAAACGAACGTTGGCAAACGAAGCGTCTAGCTATTGACTAGCTGGGAACGCCTGCAAAACGCACCCATTTAAGTATAATACCAACTCCCTTTCGAATGTACAATCCACAATTCCTGAATCCCTTTCAAGGAATTTCATTCCCTTTCTGAATCAGAAAGAGGTAAAATAAAACATAGTAGTACATCTTGCAAGGAGGATTCCGAATGCTCCACACACTTCGTGACTGGATCGAGCAGATGATCTTTTTTCTCCAAGACTTACCTGGAGGAGCTGCCACCGGTTTAATTGCCCCGTTTCTTGAGTCTCTATTTCCTTTCCTGCCACTCGTCCTGATCATTTCCGCCAATGCGGCAACCTATGGTTTTGGTATGGGTGTTCTCGTATCATGGGTCGGGAGCATGCTTGGATCACTCGTCGTCTTCGCTTGTATTCGCTATCTATTCCGGCGTCCGGTCACGCGTTGGCTTGAAAAACACCATGCCGCCCAACAATGGATCGAACGTGTTCGTCACATGAGTCCGATTTCACTGGGATTCTTTTTCTCGCTTCCGTTCATGCCCGCATTCATCATCACGTCCATCTCCGCCATGATTCAACTATCGCTGCGGACGTACTTGATTGCTGCCGGTGCCGGTCGTTTGATTGTCGTGATTATCTTCTCGCTGATTGGAAAGGAATGGTCGACGTTTCTTGAGCGTCCAATGCGTCTTGTTCTTCTATTTTTGATTTTACTCGCCATCTGGGGAGTCAGTCGTGGAACAGAAGAGTGGTTGAAGCGTCGCGCTCTGTCAAAACGTGCGGATCATCTACGGGACATCGAAGATAAAATCGAACGTCCATCTGAAAAATGACCCAAGCCTGTCTATGATTCCATAGATGGGCTTTTTAATATTTTTTGCTCTTATTCAAAACGTTAGGTCTTTTGAATCATTTTTCACATAAATTAAAATATCAATATAACGTTCAAACAATGTTCAATATTGAAAACGCTTACATTAAAATGGTATGACCAATATTAATATAATAATGGAGTTATCCATTCGAAAATTAGGATAGCTTTTCCAGAAACGACATCCTTATAATGAATTTACATTCAGTTTTTAAAGGAGGCGTCCTCATGCATCAAGTATCCGAAGTCCAGAAAAATGAAGCGACTCAATCTGCTCCAGCCATCGTCGAGAGCGCTACTTTTCAACAATTGATGCGACAAAAGAACGGATTCATTCTTCCTGCTATCAGTTTTTGCCTTATTTTCTATTTTACGCTTCCTGTTTTGACAAGCTACTTCACGATTTTGAACGAGCCCGTGTTCGGAGATATTACGGGTGCTTGGCTATTTGCTTTTGCTCAATTTATCATGACATGGACGTTTTGCATGATGTATAGCAAAAAAGCACGTGCCTTTGATCGACTCGTCGAACAAATCAAGGAGGAGTCGAAATGAATTATACTGCCGTTGCCTTATTCTCGGCGATCGTCGGTTTGACGCTCGTCATTACATACTTTGCTGCTCGCAAAACAAAGACAGCTAACGATTTTTATACAGCAGACGGTGGACTTACTGGTGCGCAAAACGGAATGGCGATTGCCGGTGACTATATGTCAGCCGCCTCGTTCCTCGGGATTGCCGGGATGATTGCCTTAGCTGGCTTCGATGGATTCTTTTACTCAATCGGCTTCCTCGTTGCTTATCTCGTCGTCTTATACCTCGTCGCTGAACCACTTCGGAACCTCGGGAAGTATACGATGGCAGACATGATTGCTGCTCGTTTCAACGCTTCAAAAGTTCGCGGCGTCGCGGCTATGAACTCGATCGCGATCTCGATTTTTTACATGATTGCGCAACTTGTCGGTGCAGGTGCCTTGATTGAATTGTTATTAGGGATTCCTTACACAACGAGTGTCATCATCGTTGGGATCTTGATGACGGTCTACGTCGTCTTCGGTGGCATGACCGCTACGTCATGGGTACAAATCATCAAAGCGATCCTGCTGATGGCAGGAACAGCCGTCATCTCATTCATGGTGTTCGCGAAGTTTGATTTCTCAATCTTCAAGATGTTCTCAGAAGTCAAACAAGCCACGCCACTCGGGGACTCATTCTTAAATCCCGGTAATAAATTCAAGTTGCCACTGGATACGATTTCATTAAATCTCGCGCTCGTTCTCGGAACAGCCGGATTGCCACATATCTTAATTCGTTTCTTTACCGTTAAAGATGCTCCGACAGCTCGTAAGTCCGTCGTGTATGCGACATGGATCATCGGTGCCTTTTATATCTTGACAATTTTCCTCGGTTTTGGTGCCGCCGCATTCGTCGGTTCTGACGATATCATTGCTGCGAATGCCGCTGGTAACATGGCTGCGCCACTTCTTGCGCAAGCACTTGGTGGCGATTTACTCTTTGCGTTCGTCGCTGCAGTCGCCTTTGCGACGATCCTCGCGGTTGTGGCAGGACTGGTCTTATCCGCTGCGTCTGCCTTTGCTCATGACTTCTATAGTCATATCCTACGTAAAGGACAAGCGACGGAAAAAGAACAGATGACAGCAGCACGTCTCGCTTCCATCGCCGTTGCCTTGATTTCGATGGTACTGGCATTGTTCGCACAATCGATGAACGTCGCGTTCCTCGTTTCACTTGCTTTTGCTGTCGCAGCAAGTGCCAACTTACCAGTCATTCTCTTAACGATCTTCTGGCGCCGTTTCAATACTGGCGGAGCAGTCACAGGTATGGTCGTTGGGTTATTCTCTTCACTGATTCTCGTCGCACTCAGTCCAAATCTTTGGGCAGTCGACGGTTCAGCCTTGTTCATCGGGGAAGCCCTCTTCCCACTGACGAATCCAGGAATCGTCTCCATCCCTCTTGGTTTCCTCGGAGCCATCGTCGGGACGTTGTTGACGAAATCGAACGAAGTTGCCGGGAACTTCGAACGAATCATAGTTAAGGCCAATACCGGTATCGATGCAGCTACAGAAGTCGCCGCGTCAAAAGAATAAGTTCCCCTTAACGGCTCCTTCAACCCCCTTGAAGGAGCCGTCCCCTTTTACATTCTTCTCATTCATTGCCATACTAAATGAATCATAGAGAAGAAACAGAAAGGAAGACTGTACATGGATCTCGCTTTTTATTATTTCTTAATCCTCGGATTTTTCATTGGTATCATCTCCGGATTTTTCGGAATTGGTGGTGGTATTATCTTGACGCCACTATTACTCATTTTAGGATATGCACCGAGTGTCGCAATCGCGACCAGCCTCATGCTGACCCTCGGATCAACCGTTTCGGGTACAATCTCTCACTTACGCCTCAAAAATGTCGTCTGGCGTGACAGTCTCGTCGTTGGTGGCGTCGGAATCATCGGTTCGACGATCGCGACACCACTTGTCCTTCGTCTAGAGGCTGTTAACGGCGCCCATCTCGTCATCTCGATCGTTTATATTGGACTCTTACTCTATTTCGCGAATAAATTCTTACGTCCGAAATCTACGACAGGTGAACAGACGGGTTGGAAAAATCGTTATCTCGCTCTTGCCTTCACTGGTTTGTTCGCCGGATTCATCTCTTCCCTCCTCGGTGTCAGTGGTGGATTCATCATCACACCGTTACTCGTCGGAATCGTTGGTTATGAGTTGAAGCGTGCGGTCGGAACGAGTATTGCATCCGCGTTACTGATTGTTCTATCGGGACTCGTCAATTATACGGTGGCAAGTACGAACATCGATATTCTCGTCGGTATCATGCTGATCATCGGAGCGTTGCTCGGAGCACCAATTGGAGCGAAGCAGTTGACGCACTTCGAAAGTCCTTTTGTCAAAAAGTACCTCGGTATCTTCTATTTGACGGTTGCGATCAGCGTCTTATTTGAAGTCCTCGGCTGGAACGTCGCTTCACTTTCCGTCCTCATTGCACTCAGTTTGATCTTCTTACTAACACTCCTCATCTACAGCCGTCGTCGTACGAATGGATGAATCCGTTTCATGGCAAAAGCCGTGATGCCTCTTAGGCATCACGGCTTTTATTCGTTCAGGCGACTCGCTTGTGACCCGCCCGTTCGTAGTTGCGCGTTTGTTCAATGACTAGGTGCGATAAGAATAACATCCCGATCAAGTTCGGAATCATCATCAACCCGTTCGCAATATCTGCTACGAGCCATAATGGTTCAAGTTGAGCAACGGCACCGTAACAAGCTGCAAGCGCAAAGAACACACGATAGCCTTCGTTGAAGCGTGTCGTACCGCTCAAGTACTCTAAACATTTTTCTCCGTAGACATACCAACCGATGATCGTCGAATAACCGAAGAAGAAGACCGAGAAAGCAACGGTCCATTCTCCAAATGATCCAAGGACACTCGCAAAGGCAGTTGCCGTAAGTGCTGCCCCAGAAAGACTCGCGTCATGTGTCATACCTGAATGTAAGCCACCGGATGGGTCCCAAAATCCTGTCGTCAGAAGGACGAGTGCCGTCATCGTACAGACGATCAAGGTCACGATGAAGGTACTCGTCATTGAGATCAATCCTTGCTCAACTGGGCGTTCACTTTTTGCGGATCCGGCAATCAAGGCTGCTGTCCCGAGTCCTGCTTCGTTCGTAAAAATCCCACGTGCTACACCGACTTGCATCGCCATCATAATCGACACACCCGTAAAAGCACCTGCTGGCGCAAGTGGCTGGAACGCGTATTCAAAGATTAGGCCTAAAGCTGGCAAAATCTGATCCACCTTTAATACTAAAAGAACACACGCTGCTCCAATATAAAGCAAGCTCATGATCGGAACGAAAATCGTCGAGATCGCACTGACGCGTTCAAGCCCACCACGAATCGATACATAGACCGCAATTGCGAGTAAAATACCGAACAATAACAACGGCACATGGAACGATTGCTCAAGCACCGTTGCCATCGCATTCGCTTGCACTGTATTTCCGACACCAAATGATGCAATCAAACCAAATACCGCAAACAAAACGGCAAGGATTTTAAATTTAGGTCCCAGTCCCTTCTCGATGTAATACATCGGTCCACTGACAGCTTCGCCTCGTTCATTTCGACTTCTAAAGAGAATAGCAAGGAGGCTTTCCGCATATTTTGTTGCCATTCCGATCAACCCAATGATCCACATCCAAAAGACCGCACCTGGTCCGCCCATCGTCAAGGCGACTGCGATTCCTGCGATGTTTCCGTTCCCGATCGTCGCCGCTAGGGACGTCATCAACATCTGAAAGCTACTAATCTCTCCTTCTCCCTGCCCTGATTTTTGAACAGACAATTGAAACGCTTGTTTCAATCGTCGAAACTGAAGACCACGCAAGCGAATCGTAAAGTAAACTCCCGTTCCTACTAATAACACCATACTTGGAATCCCCCAGACCCAAGCTGATATCATACGTAACACATCCATGCCATTTCATCCTCTCTCTTTTCCGAGGCTAACCGTAGCATGCAGTTGTATTTTCTTACAATACAAAAGAAAACTTTTTGTGATTTTTCACAACAGAAGATATACTGAAGATATTGAACGAGAGAGAAAGAAGGGATATTTCATGTTAGAAGCTTCATATCATTCCTTAGATGACTTAGCAGAAGCGATCGGCATCGCGTTGAATGCCCCGATTACGATTGAAGATCGGAACCATCGCCTCCTTGCCTATAGCACGCATACTGCTGACACGGACCCCGCTCGTGTCGCAACGATCATCGGTCGCCGGGTACCGGAATCAGTCATCGATCAACTTTGGAAAGACGAGGTCATCCAAAGTCTCGCAACACAAGATGAACCGCTCATCATTTCAGCACGTACTGGTGTCGGACTGAATGACCGGGTCGCCATTGCCATTAAACAAGATTCTGAAATTCTAGGCTATATCTGGTCAATTGCGCGAAGCACTCCGTTTACCTCGTCGGAATTAGCGGATTTAAAAAAAGGAGCTCTGCTTGCACAACGTCAGTTACTCGCAATCGACATGCAGAAAAAACGAAAGGAAGAGCAGACGGAACAATTCTTCTTCGAGTTATTACACGAAGAACTGTCCGAGTCGGAGATCATGAAGATGTTTTCTAAGCTTCATGTTGCACCACCCGGAATTAGCCGTTTAACAGTCATTCGTTTTTCAGAAGCGATCACACCACGGCTTGCCGATCGTCTTCGCTATTTATTAACGATCCAGCAGACGGTCCGTCCGTTACTTTACGCGTATGATGAAACAGATTTTATCTTGTGGATCAGCACAAATGACCGTGATGCAGAACAAGAGCGTCTGCAATTCGACGCCTTCATTCAGTCCTTCCGCCAATTGCTCGCGGAGCGTTTTGATTACACAGATTTCGTTGCAGCAAGTAGCGAAGTATTCACTGGTGTCCAGGCGATCCCAGAACGCTATGAAGAGGCCGGCATCGTCTTACGTTTGAAAGACGCCTTTCCATTTGAGCTGAAGAACGTGACCCGTTATGAACGCCTCGGCTTGTTTCAACTTTTACCGATTTTCTCAGAACGTCTGCGACGCCGAACGGTTCGTCTCGAAGAAATCGAACGACTGCGTGCTTACGATGTCAAACATGCCTCTTCTTTATGTGAGACATTAGAGTGGTTTCTTCATTATGACGGGAACGTTAAACAAGTCGCCTCTCATCTCCATGTTCATCCGAATACGATCCTCTATCGGATGCGACGAATCGAGGAGGAAGCCGGTATTCGAATGGAATCCTTACCTGAACGCTCCTTACTTTATTTGTATCTTAAAGCAGACCGATATCCTTTGTGATTTTACACAAAGGATATCGGTTATTTTTGAAAACGCCGATAAAGTAGAACGCTTTCATTTCTCGTATACTGAAGAAGAAGAGAAATTGATTTGTTTATTTGCGAAAGGGGATCGCGTTCACATGATCATTGGAGTATTAAAAGAAATTAAAAATAACGAAAACCGTGTTGCATTAACACCTGCCGGGGTAGCAGCGTTACATGCACAAGGACACCGTGTCGTCATTGAATCAATGGCAGGTATGGGGAGTGGCTTCACGAACGAAGAGTACGTCAAAGCGGGTGCTGAAATCATCGCAACCGCTGCTGAAGTCTGGGCAACCGCTGAACTTGCTTTAAAAGTCAAAGAACCAATTGCTTCTGAGTACCAATACTTCCGTCCAGATCTGACATTATTTACGTATCTCCATCTAGCTGCTGAGCCAGAACTGACACGTGCACTCGTTGACTCGAACATCACAGCAATCGCTTATGAAACAGTCGAGAAGAACCGCACACTGCCATTGTTAACACCAATGAGTGAAGTAGCAGGACGTATGGCATCGCAAATCGGTGCACAGTTCTTAGAAAAACCACACGGTGGTATGGGAATCTTGCTTGCTGGCGTCCCTGGCGTCCGTCGTGGAAAAGTAACAGTCATCGGCGGTGGTGTTGTCGGAACGAATGCTGCGAAACTCGCTGTTGGTCTCGGCGCAGATGTCACGATCATCGACGTCAGTCCAGAACGTCTTCGCCAGCTTGATGATATCTTCGGTAACTCAATCAACACATTGATTTCAAACCCGTACACGATTGCTGAAGCAGTCGCTGAAAGTGATCTTGTCATCGGGGCTGTCTTGATTCCAGGCGCTAAAGCACCGAAACTCGTCACTGCCGATATGGTGAAACGCATGAAGCCGGGTGCTGTCATCGTTGACGTCGCTATCGACCAAGGCGGTATCTTCGAAACGGTCGATCGTATCTCAACGCACGATGATCCAACGTATGAAAAATTCGGTGTTGTTCATTACGCTGTTGCAAACATGCCTGGTGCCGTTCCACGTACGTCTACACTGGCATTGACGAACGCAACACTTCCTTATGTTCTTGAACTCGCAAACAAAGGCACACATCGTGCACTTGCTGAAAATGATGCTCTTGAAAAAGGATTGAATGTCGCACAAGGATTCGTCACTTATGAAGCGGTCGCACGCGATCTCGGATACACGTATAAATCCGTGGAAGATGTTCTTCACCTTCACGCATAATCTCAATAGTAGAAGTAGCCGATGATTCCTTTTTTAGGAACCATCGGCTACTTTTTTATAAAAAGAACGAATTTCTCTATTATTTCTTGAGGCACCATTCTGCTTGTCATATGATGAGAATGAAGACATATGATTTTGAACTAGTAGAGGTGATTTCATTACATGACACAAACTGTAACCGCCCATTCCCATGAACTTAAGAGTCACGTCGCTGAAGTTGCGTTACTCGAAGCACTGACATCCGATACAGAAGAGAACGTACGGATTGCCGCAACCGAACGCTTACGTGTTCTTGTCCCATCCCATCCATTGCTCAACATTGCGACAGCCTACTCCCTTTATTTCAAGAACGAACTCACGCAAGCGCGCCGACTTATTGAAGAGACACACCAACAAATCGGTGAGCACGTTCAAGGGTATATTCTTCTTGGGATCATCAGTGAAGAGGAAGGATATATGCACGAAGCGGAACAGTTTTTCTTATCGGCCATCACACGGTTCCCTGAAGAGCCGACAGGACACCGCTCCCTTGCCGTCCATTACAATCATCGTCAATATTATGGTGAATCAGCTGTTCATGCGTTTACATACTTAAAGAAAATTGGTGCATCTGGAATCGATACGCTGATGGCTATTGATTCCATCCAACAACTGGACGGTCATTCGATCGACATGTTGGAAACACTCTATGCGTTAATCATCGGTGTATCTCATCACGATAAAACAGCCGTCTTTCATGCAACCGCTTCTACCAATCAAGGCATTCAGTATGAGATGCTACATTCTGCCTTACGAGAAGACAGCGATGAGGAGCTTTACACTCAGCTCGATGAGCGACTTTCCAATATGCTCGAACACGGCTTATACGCAGCTGTTTATGATGATTCTGAAGAAAAAATCTATCGACATATTTTCCGTGACATGTGTCGGGATATGACTATTCGTCATGCAGGATGGCGCGCGTATCCGGACTACATTCGACTACGTTTGCTCTATTTTAAACAATTGTTGCTACGTGATTAAACGTCAAAAAGCAAATGCGACGAGCGCCGCGATCGTCCACGGTAAGATTAAGTTGTCGAGATCGCGATATGAAATGGCTTCAATCAGAGCGGCGATATTCGCAAGTAAAAAGCCATAACTGACAGCGAGCCAAACAGGTTGTTCGTAAAACAAAAATGTTACTGTAAGAACGAGAAATGATGCTAAAAACAACGCGATGCTCCCTTCAAAGGAACGTTTCGTCTCACCGCGAACGTAAAACGTCTTTCCGTAGCGTTTTCCGACCAAAGCGGCAAGTCCATCTCCCCAGGCAAGTACCATGCTTCCAGCTATGAGCGCCATTGGTTGTAGTTCGAAAAAGAACAGGACGAGTCCTGCTAGAGCGAGCGGATAATAGACCGTTCCATAAGAAGGACGATCGACGTCGTGCATCTGTCCGATTCCTTTGCGTAGTGTCAATAAATTAACAGCAGCAAAGAATAACAACGGTACGATGGCAACGTACCAGTGATTAAGCCATAGAAGTGCAAGAAATACCCAATGACCGACAGCAATATGAATCCATTTCCGAACCGTTTCGGGAGAAAAACCGAAGCGGCGTCCAATGAATTCAAGGATGACGAGAACCAGCCCAACGATGACGATCGTACCAAGGGCAGCAAGCCATTCCATTCTGATTCCCCCTTTCTTATTATTGTACGTTGTTTTAGTTGCCATTTGCCCTATTGAACCTTCATTTGATAACATAAGGTCAAATGACGTCCTAGAGAGGAAGTTTTGGAAATGTATGATGCTCAAGCAGTCCAAACATTATCAAGTTGTCTGCAACGTTTGAATGAAGGCAAAGGAATCGAGCCACTCGTTGCAACAGAAGGAACAGAATTGCCGAAGGTCATCAATCGTCTGAAACAATTCGATCCATTGAAAAATGGTCTATCCATCAATGAAATCGTTCATTTGGCAAATGCCTTGATTGGAGAACACATGTCAGCAACGACGATTCAGAACTGGACGAAACGTGAAGTACGGGACATCATCGGTGTACCGCATCGCGGAAAGAAATACTCAATCAATCAGGCCTCTATCATCTACCTACTGGACGATTTAAAACACCTCTTCTCGCTAGAAGAAACACGGGAACTGCTAACGATTGTCTTCCAGAACCCGAACATCGATGAGGATGATTTGATCAGCCCACTCAATTTTTATCTCGTCTATACACAACATGCGGAGACGAGCGGACCGATTGAATTGACGGAGAAGCGTCTCAGACGCTCGCTCGAGCGTATTAACGCGTATCGCCCTGAAACTGTCCATGTCCTGCAACTCTGTCTCTATGCCCGTCGTGTGTCGCATCTGACGCACGAAGCCAAACAACGCCTTTATCATGTTCTTCAAACGACATGATGAAAAAAAGATGCCATCCATGTCATGGAAGGCATCTTTTTTTATTTAGACGGCTGTCAGTGATTTATAGTGGACATTGTTCGTTAGACTTTTCAAGACAGAGAGTAATTCGTACATCGAGAGTTTGTCAGCATCCTTGACGAGACGGTACTCATCACCGTCTTGCAACAATTCTGCTACGACCTCTCCAGCGGCACTCCGGACGGAGAATTTTCCTTTTGTCAGGTCGAAGGAAATCGTGAACGTACCACGCTCATACACGTTGTACTCACATTTCTTCGAGAAGAGCGAAAACTTCTCACGCATTTGACCTACCTCTTGTCCATCATGGTTCATCACGACCCATTTCTTACATGTCGGAATGAACTTACCAAACGCTACCCCTCTACCTTCACCATTCATTACTTGAACACGACCGTTTTCGTCGTGTTGAACCGCACCAATCATTTGGTGTGCTTCATCATAAATCGCGGCATGACCTTGCGAAAAAACGCAACCCTGCACATAGACAACTTTGCGCAACAGATATTCTCCTCTCACTGCTAAAACGTGCTGGTTTTTCGTCCCCAGTTTATTTAGACATCCTGTATAGTTTAACTTTCTTTATCTGTATGATATTTCGTTAACGAAAATGATTATTGCACCGTTTCTCCAAATTGACAACCCCCTTTTGTCGACAATCATTCGACATGCTTAATGCAGGTTCATCTCCTTTGCAAATGCGAGCAATTCTTCCCGATCGATGAGGCGAACCTGATTCGGTTCTGCCAGTTGATACGCGGCTTCCGTAAAGGTCGAATTCGTAACGACCCATCCCTCGTCCATTCCATAGAATGGAACAGAGGCAGCGACCTGTTGAACCGCTTCGAGCCCTACAGCCGCACTATATCGCTTTGCCTGGATGGCAATCTTATACCCTCGTTCATCCTCTATCAACAAATCTGCTCCGAAGTCGCGCGAAGCAGGTGTCAGCTCAACCCGATATCCTGCTGTTTCAAACAAATCGGCAAGCCATTCTTCAAATTCTCGTCCTTCCATTCGATCGAGTTGCTTTTCAAGCGACGGCGTTAAAATGGACAAAAGAAGAAAAAGGATACATCCTACTATACTGACGATTAAGATTAAAGGTTCCCAAGAACTCGAAAAAAAATAAGTTCCGAAAATTCCTACCATTGCAAACAAAGTTGCCAGTAATAAACGTTTTCGTTTCAATCGTTTCATCGTACGTTTCTCCTCTACTTTGTCGTGATCTGTTTTTCACTATACTAAAATTCTTCATTGGTTGCTTTCTTCGACAGGAAACACTACTTCTGTTGCAGAAGTAAGCTAACGAAGAAAGTCCGTCTTAAAATCCATGGTCAAGGACCAGTCAGGAGGTAGCTCATGGCAGAACATTCATCCCCCTCATCTTTACGAATCATCCATGCGACGTTACGTGCTATGAAAGACCCCGTTCTTCTTATCGATGCAAATGGAAAGATTCAATTTCATAATGACGCCTTTCAACATCAGTTCATGACCGCTCCGAAAATAGAAACAGTCCAGGAACTTTTTCCGATCACGGATGATTTCTTTCCGTTACAGAAGGAAGCCGTCATTTCAGCGACGCATCAATTAACAATCACAGCGATTGAAGCGACCGACTATTTCCTCGTCCATGTCGCTCCTCTAAAAGTCGATGACTTATTCGGTTCATCACTTGATGTCGCTTTATTCATTACAGATATAGAATTTCGGATCCAGGCATGTAACGAGGTAGCAAGTACCTTGTTTCAATTTGATCACGCCGAAGATATCATCGGTCTTCAACCAACGATCTTACATGATGCAAAGGAAATGGCTACCCGCCGTCAACATCTCGAACAACTGAACTTAAAGGATTTATCGGATGCTCAACTCCTCCTACTTCATGGACGGGAAGCTGAAAACGACTGGACGTACCATCGCTTGGATGGTTCAACCTTTCATGGACGACTTTATATGACACGTTTACCGAACGATACGTATTTCCTACTCATTCAAGACATCACGACGCAAAAACAAATCGAATGGCACCTAACGAAAAGCGAGCGTCGATTCCGACTCTTCTCGGAATCTGTCGTCGAAGCCGTCATCTTTCATGATCATGGCATTATCATTGATGCCAATCGCGCAGCAGAAGTCATCTTCCGCACAAAACTCGAGAAGATGAAAGGAAAAACGACACTTGAATTGATTCATCCGGATCATCATGCACGCGTCTTACAGCGCATCGAGCAGCATCGTGAAGAACCTTACGAAGTGCTCGGTCAACGTGCCGATGGAACTTCTGTCGAAATCGAAGTCTTCCCGCGTGAAATCATCTATAACAATATCCGTATGCGTGTCGCCGTCGTCCGTGATATCACGGAACGAAAAAAAATCGAGAAAATGCTCGAGCGCGAAAAAAATGCTATCATGCGCCAACGTGACATCACACAATCGATTCTTCAAGCGTCCAACGAAGGCTTCTTACTGACAGAAGAGGATGGAAGTTTTATCTTCATGAACGTCAAAGCGCGTAAGTTACTTGATGTTCCAGGTATTGCACCAAGTAAAATCCAAGAACGGATCAGCTTGATTCCGAACCTTGATCTGACTACTCGATTCGATATGCTCCGCCAAGTCGAGGAGCTACTCGCCGGAAAACATTCTGAACTATCATTTCGTTTTACGTTACAGCGACCGAATGAGTCCAGTCCGCTCTATTTCGAATTTTATGCCACAGCAATCAAAAAGGAGAAGAGTCGTATTTCCCGTCATGGTTTCTTATTCGTTTTCCGTGACCGGACGGAGGAAGCAAAGATGGATCAAGTAAAGGATGAACTCGTCAGTACGGTATCACATGAGTTGCGGACACCACTGTCTTCCATCCTTGGTTATATGGAATTACTCCGATATAAAGAGCAACCACCTGCTAGAATCGAACGTTATGTTGAGATCGTCCACGAAGAAACGAAACGACTGACAACTCTGTTAAATGAGTTTTTAGACATCCAGCGACTAGAAAGTGGAAAGCAAGAATATGCCTTTTCATCGTTCTCATTACGTGAGCTTCTAGTAGCGACCGTCGATGCTTATGGCGAGACCGTCGATTCACATCGCATTGATCTGGAACTACCAGAGGATTCTGTCCTGATTTTTGCGGACGAGCATAAAATCAAGCAAGTCATTTTAAACTTACTGTCTAACGCCATTAAATATTCTCCACAGGCGGATCATATACAAGTAAATCTTTCAGTAAACTCGGAACAAGCAACGTTATCTGTAACGGATCATGGACTAGGCATTCCACAAAATGCTTTTGAAAAGCTCTTTACGAAATTTTACCGCGTCGATAACTCAGACATCCGGAAAATTGGTGGTACAGGACTCGGTCTTGCCATTTGCAAGGAAATCATTGAATCGCATGGTGGAGCGATTTCAGTCGAATCAGAAATCAATGCTGGTTCGACATTCACTGTCATGCTTGAACGCGACCCAAGAAAGGACTGGAATTGATGCGGACCTATTTTATGACTGGTTTCCCCGGTTTTTTAGCAACAAAACTGATTGAACAACTGGCACGTGTTCCGGATCAAATCGCTTGTTTTCATTTGCTTCACTTATCGTCAGAGCAGAACATGGCCGCTGAGCGACGTGATGCTCTTCTAGAGCGGACATCCTTACGACCGGACCAACTCGTATTACATGAGGGCGACATCACGGTCGAACAGCTTGCTTTACCTGATGATACACGGATGATTTTGCAACAAGATGTCACACACATCTTTCATCTCGCGGCGCTATACGATTTAGCTACGGCATATGAACCTGCCTTCCGGATCAATGTCATCGGTACTGCGAATGTGACACAGTTCGCTCATACATGCCGCGCTTTAGAGCGCTATATCTACTTCAGCACAGCGTACGTCTCAGGTCTACGTACAGGAACGGTTCTTGAGGACGATTTACAGGCAAGTTACTTTAAAAATGCTTACGAAGAGACAAAGTATTTAGCCGAGGTGCGTTTCCGTAAAGAAATTGGGACGATCCCTTATACGATCATTCGCCCCGGAATTGTTGTCGGACATTCCGAAACGGGAGAAACTCCGAAATGGGATGGTGTCTATTTCGTTTTGAACGCGATGCGTCTTCTGCAATCTTTCGCTCCTCTTCCGTATCCCGGACGTGCGAATGCACTCGTTAATCTCGTCCCATATGATTATGTCATCGAAGCGACCGCTTACCTCAGTCATGCACCCGTTGGTAAAAATAAGACGTATCATCTGACGGATCCATTCCCACATGGGGCACGTGCGATTTTTGAGATGTTACATGTCGCCTATTATGGACGGTATCCACGTGGTATCGTACCGTTTCGACTCGTCAGTACGGCATTGACTCCAGCTATTGCAAAACGTCTTCAGATGCAACGTCAGACACTCGATTATTTCATCCATTCCGTTCAATACGATACAACACATACCTTACGCGATTTACGGGATACCGGTATCATTTGTCCGGATCTAGCAGAAACGATGCCTCGGCTTGTTCAGTACTATCAAACACATGTCCCACATTAAAAAAAGTCCAATCGCCTTTCCTATCGGAAGGTCGATTGGACTTTTTGATTAATTAGCCGATCAACATATTTTCTTTTGGATAACGAATCGTCCGGTCTCGTTGCGTCGCAAACGTGAACAGGATCGTCAACGATCCGACACGTCCGAGCAACATCATGAACATGATCAAGAACTTCCCAAAGCTGTTTAACTCCGGTGTCACATTCAATGATAGACCGACCGTCCCGAATGCGGAGACGGTCTCAAAGAACAGACCGATGAACGATAGGTTCGGTTGACTCAACGCAAGGAGCGTCGTGATCAAAGCGATGAATAACAAACTGAAGACAGCAATCGCATACGCTTTTTGGATCGCCTGTGCTTGAACCGTCCGTCGCATCAGAACGGTCTCACGCTGTCCTCGTAGATACGTCCAGACATTCTTTAGGATGACCGCTGCCGTCGTGACCTTGATCCCAGAACCCGTCGACGCTGAACCTGCTCCGATATACATCAAGACCATCATCAAACCGATCGAGAGCGGTACCATCGTCGTTAGATCGATTGTCTGGAAACCAGCCGTCCGTGTTGTGACGACTTGGAAAAATACGATGTGGAGCGCATGAAAGAACGACTCGTCTCGCAATGAGCCAAGATGAGACACCCATTCATAGAGCATCATCGCTAAGACACCGAGTCCGTTGATGACGAATAAAGATAGCACCATCAATTTCGAGTGCAGGGAGATTTTTTTGAAGCTTCGTTTTCCCGCGATATCAGCGATGACGGTAAAGCCTAATCCACCAATCATCAAGAGAGCGGCGATCGTCAGGATGAACGTCGTGTCCTGTTGGAAACCGATCAAGTTATCACCCCAAAGCGCGAACCCCGCATTGTTGAAGGCAGATACGGCGTGGAACAAACCGTAATAGAGTGCTTTTCCGAAGCTGTATTTGTATTGAATGAACAAATCAAGCGCAATCAAAAACATGCCGACGATCTCGACGAGAACTGTCGTGACGATGATGTTTCGAACAAGACGAATCGTTCCACCCGGACTATCGAGATTGAACATCTCTTGAATAATAATCCGCTGACGAATCCCGATCTTTCGTCCCGTTACGCTGAGCAAGACAAGCGCAATCGTCATGAATCCAAGCCCACCTACCTGAATCAAGAGCATCATGATGAGTTGACCGAGCAGATTAAAGGCTTCAGCGATATTAATCGTCGATAGACCCGTAACGGTTCCGGCAGAAGTCGCGACGAACAAGCAGTCAATGAAGGAAACATCTTGCCCCTCTTGTTGTGAAATCGGAAGCCACAATAAAAAACCACCTAGTAAAATCGTCAATGTAAAGCCCGTCGCGATGAAGCGTGCTGGTTTATCGAACAACTGATGGTACATCAATTCACCTAAACGCCCGAAGCGCGCCAGTGGTGAACGTCTTTTATGCGAGAACATCTTACTCCCCCTAGATTGTTTTCAGACAGAATTGTCTTTATCATACTCTCTTGAATTAAGAAGTTCTATCGAAATATGCAATCGACTAAACGTTTTCGTATTTTTTTGGTAAACTAGATAAAAGTGGACGTGTAATCATTAAAGGAGGTTGAGGGAAACAGTGGACCCTAAGACGGCTGATCATTCGATTGAGGATGTCTGGCGAAGGCTGGAACGGCAATCACAATGGATGCCTGCGCAATTGTATTATCAATTCGAGGAACTCTTATCATTACATTTGGAGCAACCAATTCTAAATGAATTGTATCAAGTGTTAAAAAAATACGATGTACTGACCGATATAGAGCGTGACGAACGAAACGAAAGCATTCAAATGCTAATCGACGAAAACGGCGCTTAATTCTCGGTTTTTGGATTTCCGAGCAGAAGAAGTGTCTTCTGCTCTTTTATTTTTCGTTCTTATACGGATTACATACAGAAAGGTGGCACACATCAATCATGGATATCGTGTCGATTATCGGGATCATCCTTGGTCTCATCACACTAGTCGGAGGTATGATCTTAAAAGGTGCGCCTCCAGTCGCTCTACTCAACCCTGCAGCCCTTGTCATCATCTTTGTCGGAACGGCAGCTGCCATCATGATCTCCTTCCCGAAGGAACGATTAAAAGTACTACCTGCCTTATTTAAAGTCATCTTTTTCGAACAAAAGCTGATGACAAAACAAGTGTTGCTCGGACAATTTCTGACACTCTCAACGCAAGCGCGTAAAGAAGGCCTCTTATCTCTCGAATCAGCACTCGAGGAAGTCGATAATGCCTTCATGAAGCGTGGCGTCATGATGGTCATCGATGGGCAGCCATCTGAATACGTCGAGGACGTCATGACTCGCGATCTCGAAAACATGACAGAACGGCATCACGCCAATGCAAACATCTTTACGCAAGCCGGAACTTATGCGCCAACGCTTGGGGTTCTTGGTGCCGTTGTTGGTCTCGTTGCTGCTTTATCCGATTTATCGGACATCGAAAAATTAGGTCACGCGATTTCGGGTGCCTTCATTGCGACGCTATTCGGGATTTTCACCGGGTACGTGCTGTGGTTCCCCTTCGCAACAAAACTGAAGCAAAAATCAGCAAGCGAGATTCAATTGTACGAGATGATGATTGAAGGGATTCTCTCGATTCAAAACGGTGAATCACCTAAAAACTTAGAGGATAAGCTACTTGTGTACTTGACACCGAAGGAGCGTGCAAATTATGAAGCGGAAAAAGAAGCCGCATGACGAACATATCTCCGAAGGCTGGTTGATTCCGTACGCCGACTTGTTGACTTTGCTTCTAGCCCTCTTCATCGTTCTCTTTGCTTCGAGTAATGTCGATGCTGTAAAACTAAAAGCAATGTCCCAGTCGTTTAGCTCCGTCTTCAACGGTGGATCAGGGATGATTACGAACAGTTCCCTTTCTTCACAAGAAGAAGAGGATTCAAAAAAACTCGATGCCCGGACAAAAGCACAAAGCTATGAAATTGCTGAGCTTGAGAAGATTAAAGAAGAAGCAAATCAATATATCAAAAATGAAAAACTCGAGAAAGACATCAAGGTTGAAATCACGAATGAAGGTCTTGTCTTTACGATTCGTGACCGGGCACTGTTCTCGCCAGCCCAGGCAGAAGTAAGAGGCCGATCCATTCAAATTGCCAAAGGAATGAGCGACCTTCTCGTCAAAGCCGGACAACGTCAGATTCAAGTCTCTGGTCATACAGATAACATTCCAATCAACACAGCTCAATATCCATCGAACTGGGAACTAAGCGCTGACCGAGCGATTAGTTTCATGCGTGCTCTACAACGGAATGCCAAACTTGAACCAAAACGTTTTACGGTTAGTGGTTACGGAGAATTCCAACCGATCGCTTCCAATCAAACAGAGGCGGGTCGTAGCCAAAATCGACGCGTTGAAGTATTGATTCGACCATTGATCGACTTAAAAGCGAACGTACTCGACGAAACAAAAGTGAAGTCCTAACCATAAAAAAATCCTTCGTGGCGAACTGCCACGAAGGATTTTTTTAATAATATGGACGAATCATGATATAGACGATGACACCGGTCAAACTGACGTATAACCAAAGCGGCATCGTAAAGCGCGTCCATTTCTTATGTTTCTCGAAATTTTGATTCACGGCATGTGCGAGTGACATCAAGACGAGCGGAACGATCACTGCCGCTAGTATGATGTGCGTAATCAAGATGAAGAAATAGACCGGACGCACAAAACCTTCGCCTCCGAATTTCGTTGATTCACTGACGGCATGATACGTGACATAAGAAATCAAGAACAACGTCGTCGTCGTCATCGCGCCACCAATGAAGCGACGATGGTTCACACGGTTCCCTCGACGAATCGAAATCCAAGCACCGAGCAACAGCATGAAGGTAAAACTATTAAAGATGGCATTGAAAAAAGGAAGTAACGTCCAGTCGAATCCTGAATCAACTTGTACGGGTGGTGCAAAGAATAAGAGCGCCACAAGCAAGTTGATGACGAGTGTCAACAAGATGACGAGCGGGACGAAATTCCGTTTAGTAGCAGGTTGTTGCATGAATCATTCTCCTTGTTTCCAGTCGAAATAACGTTTCAACCATTTTGGGATCGGACCAGCGAATAAACGTTCACGCCAGTAAATATCAGCAGCACGCTGAACGGCAGCACCACGAATCGGATACGGGTGGACGACGCGCGACAATTGACCGACCTTATCTTTACGTGCCATCGCATAGACGACTTCTTGCATCCATTCTCCAGCTTGTTCTCCAATCGCATGCGCTCCGATTAGTTTACCTCGTTTATCAGCGATGAGTTTGACGCGTCCTTCCGTCTGACCATTGATGACGAAACGATCGACTTCATCGAGACCTGTCTGATAGACTTTGATCTCGCCATGTTTCTTGCGTGCCTCTTCTTCCGTTAAACCAAGATGGAACAGCTCTGGTGTCGTAAATGTGACCCATGGGACCGCCCGATAATCAGGCTTCGTCCGTAGACCGAATAAAGCATTCGTGACGACGGTTTTTCCTTCGAGTCCTGCAACATGCGTAAAGGGAAGCGAGTTGATCGTATCCCCGACCGCAAAGATGTGTCGCTGACTTGTCCGAAGTGAACCGTCAACTTGAACGAATCCTTTCTCGACGTGCACACCAGCGCGGTCAAGACGTAGCGCATCGATGCGCGGCTTCCGACCAACAGCCACAAGAACGGCATCTGTTTCGATGACACGTGATTCGCCGTTTGCTTCAACTGTGACTTCAATGCCTCCCGCTGACTTGCGGACATGTGTGACCTTCGTATCGAGATGTAACGTCAATTCTTGTTCGAGCTGGCGTTGAATGACTTCGACCATGTCACGATCTTCTTTTCCGAGCAACGTCTTCATGCCTTCGATGATTGTGACTTCTGTTCCGAGATGCGCGTAAGCTTGCGACAACTCAAGACCAATTGCACCACCACCGATGACGAGGAGACGCTCGGGACGTTCCGTCAATTCAAAGATCGTCTCGTTCGTTAAATAATCAATCGTATCAAGTCCTTCAATCGGTGGAATAATCGGTTGAGACCCAGTCGAGATCGCAAACTTCTCACCAACGACAAGCTGTCCTGCCACTTCGACTTCGTGTGCACTAAGGAATGTCGCTTCTCCGATGTAGACATCGACACCCAAGTCCTCGAACCGTTTTGTTCCATCATGTGATTGAATGATGTTGCGCGCTCGATCAACACTTGCTTTCGTTTTTGAATAGACGGCATCTCCATTCAACGTTACGTTATACTTCTCTGCCGTCCGTTTCATGACATGTACATCGTGTGCTGCTTCAATCAACGCTTTTGAAGGCACACAACCATAGTGAAGACAATCTCCACCTAGATGTGTATGGCGTTCGATCAAGGCAACATGTGCACCAAGACTTGCTGCACCAGCAGCGATCGTCATTCCTGCTGCACCGCCACCAATGACAACTAATTGATAGTTCTTCATCGTGACCCCTCCTCATAACGGCGTGTAATGTCTTCCATGCGTTTACGGTTGACACCCCAGTCAGAGTACCCGACACGTGACGCAGAACGGAAATGAATCACTTGTGCCGCTTCATCGAAGTAAAATTCGACGTCATCCTTGAAACGAAAGACTTTACTTGTGAAGATGGCATGAATGTATGTCCCTTCTTCCTTGACGACTTTGACGCGGTCGAGGCTTTGAAGGATACGTAATAGTTGAAACTTCGAATCTGCAAGCGTTCCTTTAAACGGGAGCGGTCGCATTTTCATTTCTTGTAGATCGGTTTGAGTAGATACCGCGTTCGGTTTTCCGGAGAGCGGTTGAAGCGTACCATTTGAAACACCAAGTGCCATGACTGATTCCTCCGTTTCCTATCATCTGATCCATTTCGTACTATAATCCATTTCGTACTATAATCCATTTAACTTTAACAGTTTCTGTTTCACTCTGCCCGTCTCAGTGTTTACGCTTTCGTGACAGGTAGCAGAATCGTTGCGATGACGCCACCTTCCGGCTGATTATCAATGAATAGCTTACCTTCATGTGCTTCGACGAGTTCTCGACAAATCGATAGACCGAGTCCTGTTCCGCCCTTTCCTTTTTGCACTTGATAGAACTTTTCTGTGACATGACGTAAGTGCTCTTTTGGAATACCAGGACCTTCATCGCTGAAGGAGAGGAACAACACACGCTCCGAACGAACAAGGCGAATGGTAATCGTCCCGTCGATCGGTGAAAAGCGAATCGCATTATCGAGCAGATTCAAAAAGACTTGCTTCAGTCGGTTTTCGTCGTACAGACCGACGACTTGTGACGGTAACTTCTGTACGATTTGGACATTTTTTTCTTCTAACTTTTGACGAAGTTGCGCCGTCACGGTCTCGATGATTTCCGTCAAGTTGACTTCTTGACGGTATAAGACGAGACGACTTGTCTCGAGTTTTGAGAAGTCTAGCAACTGCTCGACGAGCGAAATCAAACGTTCCGTCTCCGAATGAATGATCCCCATACCAAGCGATGCCTCTTCCGGCAACTGATCCTGTTCGACGAGTAATGTCTCGCTCCAGCCTTTGATTGATGTCAATGGCGTCCGTAATTCATGGGAGATACCAGAAATGAATTCATCTTTCAGCGTTTCCTGTTGTTTGATCTGTTGCCCCATATAATTAATCGTCCGTGCTAGTTCTCCAAGTTCGAACGAATACTCCTCGTTCACCTTGACGTCATAGTGCTGTTTCGCGATTTGATCGGACGCACCGATGACTTCCTGAATCGGTCGAACAATCGACGAAACAAGACGTGAGGAATAAATGAAGGCAAGTCCCCAGATTACTGTACCCAGGAGGACAATCGCTAAACAAATTTCGATCACACGCCGGTCAATCCGCTCAAGGGAAGTCGTATAACGAAGTGCTCCCGTCGTCTGACCGAACGAAACGACAGGTTCCGTCACCTCAAGCAAATGTTCCCCTGTCGCCTCATCGTCGTAGCGCTTCGTGACGGTCTGTCCGCCTCGCACTTGATTGACTGCCTCACGCGTCAATTTACGTTCTGAGATGAATCCGGTCGAGGAGTAGCGCGGAATACCCGTCGCATCCAAGACTTCGATTTCTGCGTCCGGATAGGCATAGGAATCCAACACATCATGAATCGTTGCTTCAGAATCCGTGTAATCGTAAGCAAGACCGCTATTCGCAAACAAAACGGCACTCGCGTTCGCATGGCGCTTTAAGACATCTGTCGCCGTTACGTAGTAGTAGTTATAGGTTACGAACGAAAGAATCCCGATGACAAGTAAGACTGTCACCGTGATGATCGTCATGAACCGCATCAATATCTGGCGCTTCATTCTTCGTTACGCCACTTGTATCCATGTCCCCACAATGTCTCGATGAACTTAGGTTCTGCTGGATTCTCTTCGATTTTTTGACGCAGACGGCGAATGTTGACATCCACTGTCTTCCGGTCGCCAAAGTAGTTCTCGCCCCATACCGCATCGAGTAATTCATCACGTGACATGACCTGGTCTTCATTCTTAATAAAGTGACAAAGCAAATCATATTCTGTCGGTGTTACTTCGACATCGATACCTTCTTTTTGGACACGCTTCGCACCTAAATCAATCCGGAACGGTCCAGAAACGAGCTCACGCGGCTGTTTCCGACGACGTAACGTCTCTACGCGTCGCAAGAGCGACTGGATGCGCGCGAGTAATTCTGCTGGACTGAACGGCTTCGCGATATAGTCGTCCGCCCCGACGCTTAGTCCCATGACTTTATCCTCTTCTCGCGTCCGTGCCGTCAACATGATGATACCAACGACTTCATCCTTCGCCCGTGCCTGTTCACAGACAGCAAAACCGTCGACTTCTGGCATCATGATATCGAGTAACAGAATATCAAACGTTTGTTGATCAAATTGAGCAAGTGCTTCTTTACCATTTTCCGCTTCGATGACATCATAGCCTGCCCGTTTCAAATTAATGACAATGAAACTGCGAATCGCATGTTCATCCTCGGCTACTAGTATTTTGGTCATTCTCTTTTCCCCCTGATTCTTTATTCCACGAGTGTGACACGATTGACAAAACCTTCATAATCCTTCGTCGCATCAATCACATAGACATAATCGATACCTTCTTTGATTTTTCTTTTTTGATCACTGGCAATGTATTGATTCTTCGGAATGATTTCTAATTCGAAATCAATCTGTTTCGTTTCCTGATTAATGAAACGAACTCGATTTTCGCGTTTTTCGATCGTTTCACGTGTCGCCCAGTTAGCAGGGAAACGCATCACGAAATTGTATTCTTGATCAATGTATTGTTCTTCCCGCAGTTCGAAGCCACTTTCAAGAAACGGCGGATTGTTCGATCCATTCCATGTATAGTATGCCGTGATGCGTGGTCTTGATTCACCCTCACGCCCCTTACTATCTTCAGGTGTATATTGATGACCGAACTCAACGATTCCATCTTGATCGACATCTTTCGGGAACGTATACATCGGTTCAACGATTTCATCGACCTGACCGAAACGCACCTGTTCCAACGTACTATTCGCTAAACGGAATAATGAGATGTGCATTTTAGCATCTCGTGTATACGAAACGATCAAGCCTTTATTACGAGCAGCATTGATCGTATCCACTTCAAATAAATCATGTTCTGCAAATAAATCGCCGTCTTGCGTCGAAAGCGTCGTCTCTTGGTTCTTTTTCGACAAAATATCTTTATAATAAATCAAACGAGATGGACTGCCCTTTTGCAGGAGCACCATATCCCGCTCTCGATCTTGATTCAAATCAGCCACTGACAAGCGATCGTACTGATCGACTTTTGTGACGTTCCGTTGTTTTGACAGCAACTGCTCAATGATATACAACGTATTTTCACCATAGCTCGTAATCCCGATGACTAGATGATTTTGTTTATGTCGCGGGTCGGCTACGACTTCGAGTCGATCGATGGCGCGACCATCTGCAACTATCTGTCGTGTCACGAGTCGCCATTTTTCGCCTTGCCGTTCATGGACGAGAAGATGAATCGTGAATCGTCCCTCTTGCTCGCTACGATAGAAAGTAATCGCCTCGTCTTTACCGTTCTGGTCTAAATCGATGAGTTCATATAAACGTGACACTGCTTGATTACGTGGCGCCACGATTTCTGCCTGTTTCGGTAAATCAATTTCGATTCGTTCTTTTAACGACTGCTCCCATGCCGGAAGAGACGGATGTTCGAGTAGAGAGGCTGGGTGCGGAAACATCGTATTACATCCCGCTAATAATAGACTTGATATGATCATGAAGAGATATTTCATAAAGTTGAAATCCTTTCCGTACGGGCTCTGTTTCCACTTTATCACACTCTCTTCGAGGAGAGTATATTGTCGAACGGGAGACAAGTTGTTACGATATACAGATAATTGAAAGGGGTTTGAATGTATGACGTACAAAATGATTGTTCTCGATTTAGATGATACCTTGTTGACAAGTGACCATACGATTTCATCACGCACAAAAGAAGCATTGCTCGCTGCTCAGCGTCGTGGCAAGAAGGTCGTCCTCGCTAGTGGTCGTCCGACTTTCGCGATGCTCGACCTTGCAAAAGAGCTTGAACTCGCTCGATACAGAAGTTATATTCTGAGCTTCAACGGAGCCTCGATCATCGATTGCCAAACGAACGAATCGCTCTTCCTCAGTACCCTTTCTCCGGAGACAGTCCATCGTCTCGACGATTTAAGTAAACGAGAAGGTGTCTATATCCACACGTATGTCGGACATGAGATTCTGACAGAGCAACCGAACGAGTATACGACGCTCGAAGGACAACTGACTGGTATGGACGTCATTCCCGTCACTGATTTTAAAGCGGCGATTCAAACACCTGTCGTCAAGTGTTTGATGATGGCAGAAGAGACAAAACTTGCTCGTGTCGAGCAGACACTTCAACAAGAACTGGCTGGTGAACTCGCAGTCGCACGCTCAAAGCCATTTTTCCTCGAATTCACGGAAGACGGTGTCACAAAAGGAACAAGTCTTGCCTTATTGTCTAAAAAACTAGGAATCGCTCAAGAAGAAGTCATCGCCTGTGGCGATGGGAACAACGACTTATCGATGATCGAATGGGCGGGTCTTGGCGTCGCAATGGCGAACGCAGCCGATACCGTCAAAGAAAAAGCACAGTACATGACAGCTTCGAACGATGAAGACGGTGTTGCTCTCGTCGTCGAAAAGTTCATGATGGATGAAGAACCAACTGTTTCAAACCGTTAAGCAAACCAAAAAGCGTGTGTTCCGCATTCAACGGAACACACGCTTTTGATTTAGGATAAACACCAATCGATTGGCTCTCTTCCCTGCTCTTTGAGCCAGGCATTCGTCTGTGAATAAGGTTTACTACCGAAAAATCCACGACTCGCTGATAACGGACTTGGGTGTACCGCTTCGAGAACAAGATGACGATTCGTATCGATCAATGCCTTCTTACTCTTCGCGTGATTCCCCCATAGGATGAACACGATCGGTTGCGTCTGTGTGCCTAATACTTCGATGACCCGGTCCGTAAACTGCGACCAGCCTTTTTTCGCATGCGACCCCGCTTTCCCTTCTTCAACCGTCAATGATGTATTCAGTAAAAATACACCTTGTCGCGACCAGGATTCTAGATTCCCAGATGTCGGCGCGGAGCAACCGATATCCGTCACCAGTTCTTTGTACATGTTTCGGAGGGATGCGGGAATCGGAACACCGTCATGAACGGAAAAACTTAGTCCATTCGCCTGACCTGGACCATGATAGGGATCTTGTCCTAAGATGACGCACCGGACATCTTCTGGAGCAACCGCATCAAACGCATGAAAAATCCGATCTTTCGGAGGATAGACGGTCGTCGTTTGATAAGCTTCCTTTAGAAACGTCCAGAGCTCCTGAAAGTATGGTTTTTCCTTTTCTTCTTTTAACACCGTTTGCCAAGATGGATGCACGTGAATCCGCTCCTTTTTCAGTCTCAAGTCGCTGTTCGTCCGTCTTGATTCTGCTATGATGGATGATGAGGTGGAAAACTATGATTCAGACAAAACAATTATTCGGACTACCATTCGTGGATGCCACACCTTCGCAATGGTATACCCATATTAAAACAATCTTACACGATCGAGGAAAAGCCTTTCTTGTCACAGCTAATCCTGAGCTCGTGTTGCGTGCACTGCGCGAACCTTCATATGAAGCCATCTTACGGCGAGCAACATTCATCACTCCGGACGGAATCGGTGTGACTGCTGCTAGCAAGCGGATGGGATCTCCTTTAACAGCGACGTTGCCTGGAATCGAGACGGCGCGTGAACTCTTACGGACGGCAGATGCACTAAAAAAGCGTGTTTTTTTGCTTGGTGGACGTCCGGAAGTCATGAAATCGCTGATTCGCCAACTATCGATTCGTTTTCCGAACATCCGCTTTGTTGGAACATTTCATGGTTTTGGTAAGACAGAGGAGGCTACACGGGCGATTGTAGAAGCAGATGCCGACCTCGTTCTTGTCGCACTCGGTGCCCCAAAACAAGAAGAATGGATTGCTTCCGTTTACGATCAAGTCGATCATGGCATCTTCATCGGTGTCGGCGGTGCATTCGATGTCTGGTCCGGACATAGTAAACGCGCTCCAAAACTATTTCGTCGCCTAAAACTGGAATGGCTCTATCGTATCTCGACTCACCCACGTGGCTTTGAGAAACTGAAAGATTTGTTACTTTTTCTGACGCTCGTCCTTCGAAAAAAGTCGACGCTTTCTTAAATCATCCGTACACAAAAAAGGCTCTCGCAAATGCGGGAGCCTTTTTTGATGCGCTTGTCTTACGCGTTGACAGTCGAGAATGAACGACCGAGTTCTTTCGCTTTTGCGATTGCTGCTTCTTTGATTTCTTCTGCTTTTTCTGGGTTCATTGCCATACCTTCGATGAAGAGTGCATCGTAGTCTGTTACGCCAGTGAAAGCAAGTGCTTGACGGAGGTAGTCGTCACCGAAGTTAAGACCAGATCCTGCGTAAACGCCACCTGTCGCTTGGATGTGGAGTGCTTTTTTGCCTTCCATCAAACCTTTAGGACCTTCTGCAGTGTAAGCGAATGTTTTACCTGCAAGAAGTACGCTGTCGATGTACATTTTGAGACGTGCTGGGAAAGAGAAGTTCCACATTGGTGTAACGAAGACATACTCATCTGCTTCCATGTATTGCTCGAGATGTTTTGTCATCGTACCGACTTTTGCGATCTCCACTTCTGTTAATTCTTCGCCTGTTGCGAATTTGCCCCATGCGCTAAGGACGTCTGTATCGATTTCTTGGACTGTTTCGTTGTATAGGTCAAGAACTTCTACTTCAGCCGAAGGATTCGCTGCTTTGTAGCTTTCGAGGAATGCTTCACCGACTTGAAGGCTGAATGAATGTTCTGTAGCTTTCGGGTTAACAGTTACATAAAGTAATTTAGTCATTATTATTTCTCCCTTTTATTTAAAGTAAATTCTGTAACTAAACATACCAACCGTCTTTTCGTTTGTCAATTAGTTTGACTTTCAATTCATAAAAAAAGCCCAAGTCGACGACTTGGGCTTCCTCAATTCTATAATCCTATGAGTGCTAATCCTTATACATTTTCGAGCGGCGTATAATGTTCGGCTCGTAAACCGATTCGTTTCAGCTGATCAATCAACTGTTCCTTTTCAGAAACCGACAAATCCTTGAATAAGTCTGCTAAAAAGGCTTCATGTTTCGGGAATGTTTCTTCCATCAGTTCGCGTCCAGCTTCTGTTAAGGTTCCAAACGTGACACGACGATCTGTCGCACATGATTTTCGCGCAATCAATCCACGCTTTTCAAGTTTATCAACGACATAGGTCACACTGCCGCTTGTTAACAGAATCTTATCGCCAATCTGTTGTAAAGGCGTATCCCCTTTGTGGTACAGCAATTCAAGAACTCCGAATTCTGATAAATTCAACTGATGTGTTTTGATGTCTGCCTTCACTTGTTCCGTCACCGCATGCATCGTCCGAGATAGAACAACGAGCATTTTCAATGCCAGCTTCGAGTCTGTCGATTCCATTTTACGTTCGCCCCTCTTTGTGTTGTATCGTCACAATCATAGACTTCTTTGTCTACCTGGTCAATTCTTGTTGAATTTTTCCAAACGATTTATATCTCACAAATAGTTCTTGCCGTGAAACGCGTTTCATAGCCTATCGTCTTGATATACACTAAAAAGGAGGTAATCATCATGTCGATCCATACACGGTTAACCGAGCTATTTAAGCACAATGTAGCGTTTGAGTGGGCTATTGAACAATTGCATACACCAGCAGGCTATTATTTATGCCAGCACACGTTGGTTGATCAATACCCTGATTTGTCTCCTCAAGAAAAAATACGACTACTCTCAAAAATTAATGAACTAGCCGAACAGTCAGCTTCATTCACGGCTCCCGTCTCTCGACAGGATTGGCGCCGACTTGAACGACGATTATCTCGTAAGATGTAATCCAGGAGGGATACGCGATGACGAACATCCGAGACTTGGCACGCGAAGCCAACGTGTCTGTTACGACAGTCTCACGTGTACTAAATGATCACCCTTACGTAGCAAATGATAAACGGCAAGCTGTCCGAGAAGCGATTGAAAAACTTGGATACATTCGAAATCAGACTGCCGTCCATCTATCGACGGGTATGACGAAAACAGTCGGAGTCATGCTTCCGTTCGTTGATCATCCGTACCATGCTGCCATTCTTCAAGGCATCGCGCAAGCTGCTTTTGACGCCAGTTATCGTTTCTTGACGTGGCAAACGAATTATGTGGAAACGCATGAGCAACTAGCTCTTGATGCGCTCGCTCAACAGGAGATCGATGCACTCATCGTCGTCTCGCACAGTCTTCCTTTATCAGCGATTCTGCCATACGAACGTTATGGACCAATTGTCTTTTGTGAACACCACGAAGACGTCGCTGCCGTCTATATCGATCATTACATGGCCTTTCAACAAGGACTTTCACATCTGCGACAGCAAGGGCATAAAAGCATCGGAATTTGTCTTGGACGACCTGACAGTACGAATAGCCTGGCGCGCAAGCATGCGTATCAAGAAGTTGTCAGTGACGAATTCGTCTACGAACAAACCTTGACGATCGAAGATGGTGCGACCGTCGCGAGGCGCTGGATGCAACAAAAACAACGACCGACCGCTATTTTGACCGCAAGCGACCATGTCGCAGCGGGTCTCATTTTAGAACTACGAAAACAAGGTTACCAGGTTCCAGGAGATCTTTCGGTGATCGGTTTTGACGGAAGCGAACTTGCTGAAGTCTTATCGATGACGACGATTGCGGTTCCATATGCGACGATTGGACGACATGCTTTTCAACTAACAGTTCGAAAAGATACGAGTGCTCGTCCACAAATTGAAGTTCCCTCGATGTTCGTTTCTGGAACGACCGTCCTGCCTCATACATGAATCCATATAAAAAAGCGACGAGTTCATCGATTTGAATTCGCCGCTTTATTTTGTTTAAAGTGTTCCTGCCGCTACATACCGTGATCCCCAATAGCCGCCACGGAACGATTCTTTGACGACTCTTCCATAGTACGAGTTCGCATTGATCATCGTACTGCCATCAACAGCGATCCCAACGTGCTGAATACCACTACCGTGTGTAAAGAAGACGAGGTCCCCTGCACCAGGAGCTGTACGTTTCGTCGATGAATACTGAGCAGCTGCCGTACGCGGAAGTGATTTCCCAAGCGCTCGATAGACGTAACTTGTGAACCCTGAGCAATCGAAGCTAACTGGTCCTGTCGCACCAAAAACATAAGGACGTCCTTTAAGACCTTCCGCTACCGATACGATTGTTGCCCCTGTTTTGCTCAATCCTTTTGTTGCTTTAGCGTTATATGCTTTCGTGTATGTAGATGCGATGTAGGCAGCTTTCCCTTGATGACGAATTTGATACCATTCTTTGACCTGACCCACGACTGTCACGGCTTGACCGAGTTTCAATTGTCCAACTCGTTTACTAGATACAGCAGCTTTTGCACGAATATTCAATACATCCACCGATACAACTACTTTTTTACTTGTTGCAGCTTGCGACGATGACGGAACGAGCGTCCAGCTACTGATCAGTAACGTTAAAGTTAACAAAACACGAGTGACAGCTTTCATGGGTTCATTCTCCTCTTATGTATAAGTATGATGTGCATTTGAATTGTCAGATAATTTATGTTCTTATCCTATCATGTTCCAGATTTTCATCATGTTACAGTTATTTAACGTAGATCTTTTCTTGTAATACTTTTGTAATAAAACAAAAAAACAGATATGTAGAATGGCTTATTCTCACCATTTCTACATATCTGTCCGTTTTAGTGATTTAATCGTTTTTTCAAGAATCAATTGACTTCTTTTTTCGGAAACGTGCTAAGAATTCGTACACGATTGGAACGATAAGAAGTGTCAACAATGTCGAACTTGTAAGTCCACCGATGACCGTCACGCCTAATCCTTTTGAAATTAATGCGCCGCCTTCGAGTCCAAGGGCGAGTGGTGCCAGTGCGCCGATCGTCGCAAGGGCTGTCATCAAGATTGGACGTAAACGTGTACCTGCTGCATCGAGTAGTGCTTGACGCGTCGATAAACCTTCTGCTTCTTTATGAATGACACGGTCGATCAAGACGATCGCATTTGTCACGACGATCCCAATCAACATCAAGGCACCGATTAAGGACGATACAGAAATTGTCTCGCCTGTAATCAGAAGGGCAACGAGCCCACCGATGATTGCGAACGGAAGTGAGAACAAGATGACGAGTGGCGTCAATGCTCCTCCGAACGTAATGACAAGGACGAGATAGACGATGGCTACAGCTGCTGCCATTGCTAGACCGAGTTGTGTGAATGATTCTTGGATCTGTTCAGTAACTCCACCTTGCTCATACGAGACACCCGTCGGACGATCGATATTTTTGACGGATTTTTCAATCGCTTGGGAAGCTTCTGTCGCTTTGTCCGTTTTCAGTTCTGCTGTCACGGTAGCGACAAGTTTTCCATCGCGTTCGTTGAGCGAGTCAGGTGTCGTCCCTTTCTTCACTTCGACGAAATCGGATAATTTACGAACGCCAAGCGGTGTCACGACATCCGTCTCCTCCAAGTCTTGGATCGAATCATATGTCGTCTGCTCGTTTGGAACGATAACATCGAGTTCCTTCCCATCTACCTTAATAGTAGAAAGTGGTTTTTCCTCACCTTGGACATTCGCGATACCCTGTGCGAGTTGTGCTGTTGATACACCGAATTCAGCTGCTTTTTGCTGATCGACTTCGAACGTATACTGCGTATAAGCTTCTTTTAGATTTGTCGTTACTTTTCGAACATATTTCGTTTCGCCTTCAATCGCATCGACGAATTTCGGTGTAACTTTTTCTAAATCTTCAATGTTATTCGCGAAGATCGAGTACGATACACCTGATGACGCAGCTCCACCACTAAAGTCTTGCTCTTTCCATTCCCCTGTCGGAATATCAGCATTCAACTGCTTGATCGCTGTCTGTTTAACATCTGCAAAATCTTCTGTGTCCGGATCATACTGGACGATGAAGACACCTTGTTTTGTATTCCCTGGGTTCAATGGATTTTCTCCACCGACCGTGAATTGAAGATTATCAATATTTTTTTGTATGTTGAAATAATCTTCTGCTTGGTCAGCTGCTTTTAATGAATCATCAAGTGTTTGACCTGGTTTTGGATTGTACGTGACGTAGAGTGTTTTTTCGCCTTCTTGATTCAAGAAGTTGATACCAATCGTTGGTACAAGTGCAAAACTTCCGATCAATAGTAGGACGGAAAGACCAAAGACGATGAGTTTATGGTTCAACGACCAATTCAGCATACGACGATAGCCGTTCGCTAGCTTTCCGCCTTCTTCTTTTTCTGGTTTTGGTGCCTTACCGCGCTTAAAGAGCGAGTCCGCAAACATCGGAACGACCGTGACCGCTACGATCAAGGACGCGAACAGTGCAAAAACGACTGTCAATGCGAACGGTAAGAAGAGTTCTCCGACGAATCCAGTAACAAATCCGAGTGGTAAAAATACAGCAATCGTAACGACCGTTGACGATGCGATTGGAATGAATACTTCTCGTGTTGCACTGATGATCAGTTCTTTTCCTTTTAACTTTTCTGTCGGATCCGTCAAACGGCGGTAAATATTTTCGATGACAACGATGGAATCATCAACGACTCGACCGATTGCGACCGTCATTGCTCCAAGCGTCATGATATTTAAAGAAATATCCATCTGCTTTAACACCAGAATCGCCATCAGAAGAGATAGTGGAATCGAAATGACTGCGATGATTGTTGACTTGATGTTTCGAAGGAACAGTAAGATGATGACGATGGCAAATAATGCACCAATCAGTGCCTTGCTAATCATTGTTGAAACAGATTCCTCGATTGGTTTCCCTTGATCAAGTGTCACAGATGCATTGACTGAACCGTTTTCTTTTTCAAAGTCTTTAATCGTCTGCTTCACTGCGTTGACGACATCAACCGTATTTGCGTCCTGCGACTTTGTGACTTGAACACCAATCGATCGTTCGCCATTCGAACGAGAAATCGATTCTTCAATCCCTTTGTCTTCAATCGTCGCGACTTGCGACAACGTGACAGTTGGTACTTGTGTTGGTGCTTGAGTTGCTTGTGCCGACGCAGAACCTGTCGACGGTGTCGTTTGGGATGCTGCCTCTCCTGTTGCTGATGCCGCTTGTCCTGCTTGTCCTGCTTGTCCTGCTTCAGGAGTATTCGCTACTGGCGGTGTATATGGAAGACGAAGATCTTTTAATTCCTTGACCGTCGTTGCTTTTCCATCCAGTACGACCGCTTGTTCCTTATCCCCTAGTTCGTATAAGCCAAGCGCTAAACGTGAATCATTAGCTTGAATTAATTGTTTCGCATTCTCTTCTGTTAAACCGTAACGTTCGAGTTTTTTCTCATCAAATTGAATCTCAATTCGACGAATTTCTTGACCTGCGACTTGAACCGTTTGAGCGCCTTCGATTCCCTCAAGTTTTGGCTGGAGTTCGTTTTCGACGAGTTTCGTCAACTCAGATAGAGAGCGTTCCTTGTCTGAGACAGCGAATCCGATGACTGGAAATGCATCAAAGGAAATCCGTGAAACTTGTGGTTCCTGGACACCTTCTGGTAACTCTACGTTTGAAAGAGCTTCTTTTACCTTTTGCTCTGCCTCTTCCATATCCGTACTGAAGTTGTAGTCAATTTGTAAGTTCGATGCATTTTGGAAGGACGTCGAACGTACGGTATCGACGCCTGGTAAATTTTCGACCTTACTTTCAAGTTCTCGACTGACTTCATCTAAAACCTGTTCGGGTGTAGCACCTGGATAAATCGTCGTCACGGACACAGTTGGTGTCGTGATGTCTGGCAACGTCTCAAGCTTCATCGATGTTCCCGCATAAATGCCGGCAACCGTGATGATGATCGTCATGAGCCAGAGGGCAAACTTGTTGTTCACCGAAAACTGGATGATCTTTTTCATCGTATGGTTCTCCCTCACTCTTCAATTTGTTTATCTAATTGTCGTGCACGTTCTATTAATTGCTGAATCAATCGTTGTCGGACACTCGGTGACGGTGCACCAAACTGAAAATGCTCTGACAGTTTCAAACCGTCTAATGTAAAGCGAATCGATAACACTTCAACCGGATCCATCTGTTCTGTCAGTTGGCGGAAAAAATGCTCAACTTGTCGCTTTCGCTCCTCGACGAACGTCGCGTGATCTTTTAACAAGGACAATAAGTAAAGAAGCGCATCCATATCGAGATGGAACTCTTCTTGTTGCTGGATTTGCAGCGTCACGAACGCTTCCATTGGTCCCATCGTCAACTGATGCTGTTCATACAGTTCGAATTGACGTGCTTCTTGCGCTTCGATGACTCCCATCAGCAGCGCTTCTTTCGAAGCAAAGTGATACAACAATCCACCCTTAGAGACATTCGATTGTTTCGCGACTTCATCGAGCGTTAGTTGCGTAAAGCCTTGATGTAATATGATCGCCGTCGTTGCTTCGAGAATCCGGCGACGTGTCTCTTGTGCTTTTGCACTAGCCAAAAGTCTCCCCCTTTTCTTATTTGTTTTTTACTGTACCGTCTGGACGGTTTCTTTTTACAGTGTACGGATTCTCATTTCGAGATGCAATCGCTTTGCTTATGTTTCACGTGAAACTTTCGTGAACAAAAAAAACGCTTACGTCTCTCATTGTACGTAAGCGTTTTTAAGTAGATTATTCGTCTGCTTCTCGTGCACTTTCTCGTAACGCCGCTTGCATCGTTTCGAATAGATGACGCTCCCGTAGTACTTGTACCCCACGATCCGTCGGTCCACCAGGTGCCGCAACATCTGCAATGAGACGATCCGTACTCGCTTCGGATCGCATAAGAATTTCAGCCGAACCTTTCATCGCTTGAGCAACAATCCGACGTGCATTTCCTGAGTCAAAACCAGCATCCGTTAAAACAGGTACCATGCCAGCTACGATTTCATAGAAGAAAGCAGGACTACATCCAGCCGCCGCCATGAACGCTGGCATCGTTGCTTCATTTGCCTCTGCAATCTCTCCGACCCGTTCAAATAATGCCTCGACTACACTTCGGTTCTCTTCGTTCACACGTGAGCCGAACCATAGTCCAGTCATTCCTAGGCAATGCGAAACCGGTGTATTCGGCATGGCAGCGACTGTCGGACATTTTGCCAACTGTTCGATTTCATTCGGTGTGATATGTGCTGCAATCGAAACAATCGTCTGGTTCGTCCATTGTTGACTTGCTACGTAGTCGAGAACGCCGCCTGGTTGCATACCAAGCATGACGATATCGTACAAAGTGACGTCTTCCTGTTCGACCGTCTGAACACCGTGTCGTGCTGCTACTTCCGTCAGGCGTGTTCCACCACTTCGATTCGTCATCGTAATATCTTCTCGGGCAAATCCAGAAGCGACCCATCCTTGAACGAGCGCCTCACTCATTGCGCCAGCTCCTACTACTAATAATTTCATCGTCTATCCTTCCTTTCCCTCAAAAAAAGACCAGTCATGAACTGGTCTTGTGCGGGTCCATTATACACGAACGGCTAAATCTTCGACAGCGACGACACGAAGTCCCTTTTCGTCGAGCTTCTTGACGATTTTCTTCTTCGTCTTTTCGTCACAATCCGTCGGTAACGTAATCAATACCCGACGCATGACACTACTTTTTGCATCAAGCGTCATGAGACTCGCAACTGTTGAATACTTGTTGACGATCTTCGAAATCTTCTCGAGTGCCCCTTTTTGTTCACTTAATGCTACTGTCAGAACGTAACTTCCAGAATCACGATTCCACGCTTCTTCAAGCATTCCGAGCATCTTTCCATGCGGTAAGATACCGAAGAAATGACCATCATCATTTAAGACCGCAATATACGGTAATTCTTTGATCGAGAAAAAGACTTCAAAGAAATTACTTCCTGTATAGATATATTTGGATGTATTCTTAATCAGCGACATGACGTTATCGTCTAAACTGCCACCATTCATCCCATGCCGATAGATATGCATTTTATAGATGTTCCCCTTGAAGTCTTGGCCTGTTTGATCAAGAACAGGAACACAACGATATCCGGTCTTTTCAAGCGTGTCGAGTGCTTCGCGGATCGTTGCGGTTTCAGAAATCGTGACACATTGATGCTTTGGGATACATAAACTTTGAACGAGCATAATAAAAACCTCCTCTTTTACCTACTTACGCAGACTTAATCATACCATTCGATTTTCGTGCGCTATATCCTCTTTTCCCACTTCTCATGCGATTCTACTCTTACAATCACAAGACAATCTCTTGCAATTACAATACAATACAACCAATTTCAACAGAGTACATAATACAACGTCTATTGTCAGACAATTTATTAAATCTACAATCCTCTTCACATTAAGATTTATTAAGATTTCGTAAAGACGCTTCATAAATGTATTCTTTTACAATATCGTCTGCTACAATCGAACTCGTGAAGTGACTTCACTATATTCTATTCTTGTTCTTAATATGGAGGCAGAAGAAATGTTTAGTAAAAAACAAGATCCATTTGCAGTGAAATTATCAGAAATCGCAGGACACTTAAAAACGACTTCGCAATTCTTCGTTGACTTTAAAATCAACGGCATCGCGGATGTAAAAGAATTTGCCCATAAAGTAAAAGACTTCGAAACAGCTGGAGACGACTTGATGCACCAGTTGATCATCGACTTGAACAATGCGTTCATCACACCGATCGACCGTGAAGACTTACTCGCGCTTGCTAACGCACTCGATGACGTCTTAGACGGATTTGAAGAATGTTCAGCTATTTTTGAAATCTACAATATCGTTCAAGCAGACGAACACATGATCAAATTCGTCGATGAAATCAACATCGCTGTCTCAGAACTCGCAATGGCGATGGATCTTCTTGTTGCCCGTAAATTGCAACCGATGCGTGAACACGTCATTAAAATCAAAGAACAAGAAACGATTTGTGATAACTTACGTCGTAAATCAATCAAAGCATTGTTCGCAACAGAAACAGATCCAATCAAAATCATTCAATACAAAGAAATTTATGAATCGCTCGAATCAATCGCGGACTACTGCCAAGATGCAGCTAACGTCATTGAAACGATCATCATGAAAAACGCTTAAGTGAGGAGCTAACGAGATGGATAGCCTGTTTATTATCACCGCCATAATCGTGATTCTCGCACTTAGCTTTGACTTCATCAACGGTTTCCACGATACGGCGAACTCAATCGCAACTGCTGTATCGACTCGTGCTTTGAAACCACGTCATGCCATCGTTTTGGCAGCATCGATGAACTTCCTAGGTGCGATCACGTTCACTGGAGTCGCAAAAACGATTTCCGGTGATATCGTTGACCCGTCAACGCTTGAACATGGGAGCTATGTCGTCATCGCTGCCTTACTTTCAGCGATTGCCTGGAACCTTTTGACTTGGTACTTCGGTATTCCGTCAAGTTCGTCGCATACACTGATCGGTTCAATTGCCGGTGCCGCTGTGGCATCTGTCGGGTTCGGTGGAATCGAAGCAAAAGGCTTCTTGAAAATCGTTCAAGCCTTGCTCATTTCACCAGTTCTTGCATTCACACTTGGTTTCATCGTCTATGCAATCTTTAAGGTCATCTTTAAAAAAGGGAACTTGGCGAAGACGAATCGTCGCTTCCGTCATGTTCAAATTGCAACTGCTGCTTTGCAGTCGTATACACACGGTACGAACGACGCACAAAAAGCGATGGGGATCATTACACTCGCCTTGATTTCGTCTGGTTTCCAAACAGATCACGAAGTTGCTACTTGGGTTAAACTCTCTTGTGCGATTGCAATGGGTCTCGGAACATCTGTCGGCGGATGGCGCATCATTAAAACTGTCGGTGGTCAAATCATGAAAATTCGTCCAGTCAATGGTGTCGCAGCTGACTTAACATCAGCAGCGATCATCTTTGGGGCAACAGCGATTCATCTTCCGGTTTCGACGACACACGTCATCTCTTCTGCCATCTTGGGTGTAGGTACATCACACCGTAAGAAAGGTGTCAAATGGGGAACTGCCCAACGTATGCTCATTACGTGGGTCATCACATTGCCGATTTCAATGGCTTTAGCTGCTATGATTTACTACATTCTCGACTTCTTATTCATTAAATAAAGACTTGCCCCACCTAGTCAAAACAGGTGGGGTTTTGTGCATATTAAAAGCGTCGACAGTTGTTGTTTTTCCCATAATTCGCTATGATGAAGAGCAAGAAGGATTGTCTATTTCTTTAGGAGGAATGCCCCATGACAAAACGTAAAGCCTTAACGATTGCTGGTTCCGATACGAGTGGTGGAGCTGGTATTCAAGCTGATTTGAAAACATTCCAAGAACTTGGTGTCTATGGAATGAATGCCTTGACGGTCATCGTCGCACAAGACCCTGATCACTCTTGGCACCATGCGGTTTACCCAATCGACACAGAACTCGTCCGGACACAAATCCACACGGTCCTTGGAGGTATTGGTGTTGATGCGATGAAAACGGGAATGCTCCCGACTGTCGAAATCATTGAAGCTGTTGCCGAAAAAATTAAATCTTCTGGCGTCCAAAACGTCGTGATTGATCCTGTCATGGTCTGTAAAGGCGAAGACGAGGTGTTGAACCCTGATACAGCGAATGCGCTTCGTGATGTTTTGACACCGCTTGCGACTGTCGTTACACCGAACGTCTTCGAAGCAGGACAATTGTCTGGTCTCGGCAAAACGCCGTCAACGATTGACGAGATGAAACTCGCAGCAGCGCGGATTCACGAAAAAGGTGCGCAATACGTTCTTGTCAAAGGTGGCAGTAAGATTGACCATCCACAAGCAGTTGACGTGCTTTATGACGGAAAAGAGTTTATCCTGATTGAGGACGAGCGAATCGAGACACCGTACACGCACGGTGCTGGCTGCACGTACTCTGCAGCAATCACGGCCGAACTCGCAAAAGGTGCATCGGTAGAAGCTGCTGTCCGTACAGCAAAATCTTTCATCACTTCTGCGATTCGTCATTCATTCCGTTTGAATGAATACGTTGGACCAACTGATCACGCTGCACATCGTACAGTCCAGTCTTGATCCGCTCAAGAAGTCCGCGATATCCGCGGGCTTCTTTCTGTATAGGAGAGGAGAATAATTTATGCAAGCCATTGATTTACAAGAGATTCAACGCTATATCGACGCGCATGCGAATACACCGTTATATGTACATGTCGAAACGACGAACGGGGCATACGCCACGCACCAAGATCCAACATTCCATAGTGCAGGTATGTTTTTCCGTAACGCGGAAATCACTTACGAACGCGGTTTGATCACAGGAAACGGACCTTACCGGATTGGTCTTAAGCTAGCACATGGTTGGTTATATGGAGAAGGCTTGACCGACTTCGAATTCGCTGGTGATCAATTGTTGATCGCGGGACATGATGTCGAAGGACGCCTTGCAATTGCTTTTGAACTCAGCCCGACTCCATTCGCTCTAGGTGCAGAGGAGGTAGACGCATGACACACGAAGATCATTTACTTGTCGTCTTCCCTCACCCGGATGACGAAGCATTCAGTTCTGCCGGAACGATCATCGAACACGCAGAAAATCGCGGTCCTGTCACGTATGCTTGTTTAACGCTTGGTGAGATGGGACGCAACATGGGACGTCCTGTCTTTACGAACCGGGAACAGCTCGCGACGATCCGGAAGCGTGAGTTGATCGATGCTGCTGAAAAAATGAAAATCTCGGATCTCCAAATGTGGGGACTTCGCGATAAAACGGTTGAATTCGAGGATGAAGCGGCGCTTGCTGACCGGATCCTTGCCTTGATTCAACAGACACGACCGACTCGTTTAATTTCATTCTATCCGGGTTACGCGGTCCATCCCGATCATGAAGCGACAGCTCGCGCCGTCGTTCGTGCACTTCGGATGATGGATGCTTCCGATCGCCCAGAATTCCTTGCTGTCGCTTTTGCAAATAATACAAAAGAAGAGCTCGGAGAAGGAACATTCATTCATGATGTCAGTGCCTACACGGATCAAAAAATTAAAGCACTCGAAGCACATGCTTCACAAACAGGTGGACTGATGAAAGTCATCTCGCAAGACTCGAACATTCGTGACCTGCTCGTCAAAGAACGTTATTATCACTATCCGCTGTAATCTTCTTTTTAAGAGATGCGTATCGTCAGATCGACGATACGCATCTCTTTTTTTGTCTTCTTCAGAAAACGTCGACTTTTCGAACGGCTTCTGCTAGTGTGAATAGTTGAGACTACGTCTCCGGAGTTCGTAACCTCCTCCGTTATAAAAACTAGGAATGGAAGTGTACATTATGAAAAAAGAACGTGCTCTTGTCGTCTTTAGTGGCGGCCAAGACTCAACGACTTGTCTGTTTCAAGCATTGAAACAGTACGAAGAAGTCGAAGTCGTGACGTTTAATTACGGACAACGTCATGCACAAGAACTCGAAGTCGCACGCGACATCGCCTCAGAGCTCGGTGTCAAACACCATGAGCTTGATCTCTCTCTTCTCAGTCAACTAACGAGTAACGCCTTGACTGACCACAGCCAAACCATCACGACGAACGAAGATGGTCTCCCTTCTACTTTTGTAGATGGACGGAACCACCTGTTTCTTTCGTTCGCAGCCGTCCTTGCTAAAGGACGTGGGATTCGTCACATCGTTACTGGCGTATGTGAAACGGACTTTTCCGGTTATCCCGACTGCCGTGATGCCTTCATCAAGTCACTGAACGTGACATTGAACCTTGCGATGGACTATCCATTCGTACTTCACACGCCACTCATGTGGCTCGACAAAAAGGAAACATGGGCGCTTGCTGACTCACTCGGTGCGTTTGATTTCGTTCGGAATCGGACATTGACGTGTTACAACGGCGTCATTGGAGATGGTTGCGGTGAATGCCCAGCCTGTGAATTACGTAAAAATGGATTAGATGCATACATCAAGGAGGTTCAACACACATGACATTCAATTACGAAGCACCCGAAACGGTCGAGCGCCCGACTGGCGACTCGCTTATCTATACAAAATCTCGCGTTATGATCGTCAAAAAACTGACGTTCGACGCAGCGCACCACCTCTATGATTACGATGGAAAATGCCGTGCGCTTCACGGTCACACATACCATGTCGATATGGGGATTAGTGGTTTTCTGGATCACCGCGGTATGACACTCGACTTTGGCGATCTTAAAAAAATCTTTAAAACGCATCTTGAGCCGCTTCTCGATCACCGCTATTTGAATGAATCGTTACCTTACATGAATACGACAGCTGAAAACATGGCGGCGTGGATTTTTGAGACACTCGGTCAACACCTTCCAGACGAACGTGGACTTCGTGTCGAATTCGTCAAACTCTATGAGACACCGACTGCTTTTGCTGAAGTCCGTCGTGAGTGGATGAACGAAGCATGAGTGCCTTAACGAAAACGCCAAAAATTCCAGTTCTCGAAATCTTCGGACCAACGTTTCAAGGAGAAGGACGCTCGATTGGTCAAAAGACGATGTTCGTCCGGACCGGTGGTTGCGACTATTCCTGTTCGTGGTGTGACTCTGCCTTCACATGGGATGGTTCTGAAAAACCAGAACTGTTAACGGCTGAGACGATCATTGAACGCCTTGATGCGCTCGGCTCTTACGGACATGTCACGATTTCTGGCGGGAATCCGTTACTTCATGCTTCAATCGGTACATTGGTTTTAGCATTAAAAGAACGAAATATCACGATGTCGGTTGAGACACAAGGTTCCTACTGGCAAAATTGGTTACTCGATATCGATGACGTCACGCTCAGCCCTAAACCACCTTCGAGTGGGATGAAGATTGATTTTGATCGTTTGGATGTCTTTTTCAAACGTTTACCGGAACAACAACGCGCCGTTAAAATCGTCATTTTTGATGAGGCAGACCTTGACTTCGCAGCGATGATTTCAGAGCGATATGCTTTAAAAACACTCTATTTATCACTCGGAAATCCCGATCCGCACGAAGAAGGAACGATCGCTCCACGTATGCTACATGATTTAAAAACACTATGGGAACGCGTTGCTCGTGATGAACGCTTTAATCATGCACGTGTCCTACCACAACTACACGCCCTCGTTTTCGCGAACGATCGTGGCGTCTAAGGAGAAATGATTCATGCGCCCTGAAGATTTAAACGACTTATCGTTACTCGGCCAAAAAGCCGTCCCATACATTTTTGAGTACCAACCTGAAGTTCTCGAAGCATTCCCGAACCGTCACCCGGAAAATGATTACTTCGTAAAATTCAATGCACCAGAATTTACGAGCCTTTGCCCGATCACGAATCAACCGGACTTCGCGACAATCTACATCTCGTATATCCCGGATGAAAAACTCGTCGAATCAAAGTCACTCAAATTGTATCTATTCAGCTTCCGCAACCACGGTGACTTCCACGAGAACTGCATCAACGTCATCGGAAAAGACCTCGTGAAGTTGATGGAACCGCGCTACCTCGAAGTATGGGGGAAATTTACGCCACGTGGTGGAATTTCGATTGACCCGTACTACAACTATGGGAAACCTGGTACAAAATATGAGCAGATGGCAGAGCACCGCCTGTTTAATCACGATCTCTATCCTGAGACTATTGATAATCGTTAAGCAACTAAAAGAGGAACAGTGGATTTTTCCACTGTTCCTCTTTTTCATACATATTAACTTGATGGGATGTCAATCAAGGTCGTATTGTTTTGCTGACGGATGACTTCAGGTGGCCAGATGTGTCGAAGCAAATGATCCGAAGGAACATGTAAGGCACGAGCCAGTCGCTCAATCATCGAAAAAGACGGATGCGCAATGCTATTTTCGATACGTTGAATCATCTCGGGTGTCGTTTCGGTCAATTCAGCCAGTGTATGCTGATCGAATTGGTGACGTTCTCGTAATGTACGAATCCGCTGACCATACTGCCCGATTGGTTGAATCACTTCTTTCATCCGCCAAACATCCTTTCTTTTTTGAAACCAGACAACGTTCACTGTAGTCTTATTCCCACTTTTTTAAAATTTGAATACCTTTCCGAATTAACATTTTTCTATCGAAATTTAATTTCAAATATTTTTCTTATAAAACACTAGCTTTTTAAAAAGTTATCGCTTACAATTCTATATGCAAACGGTTGCATTAATCGCTTACATTATTGCACTGTTCTTACACACATATTAGAGAAAAAGAGATAAAAAAGGAGTGAATGATCTTGAAAAATGCTATTTCGTTCGATTTTTGGCAAAAACTCGGTAAAGCGTTGATGGTCGTCATCGCTGTCATGCCTGCTGCAGGTATCATGATTTCGGTCGGTAAATTGATCGGTATGTATGGTGGCGACATCGTATTAATGCAAACGATTGCTCGGATTGTTGAGGATTTAGGTTGGGCTATCATTACGAATCTCCACGTCCTATTCGCCGTCGCGATTGGTGGATCGTGGGCAAAAGAGCGTGCTGGCGGTGCCTTCGCTGCCTTACTTGCTTTCATTCTGATCAACCGTGTCACTGGAGCTATCTTTGGTGTCAACGCCGCAATGGTCACGGATCCGAAAGCAACCGTCAATTCATTACTTGGTTCTGAGCTTATCGTAAAAGATTATTTCACTTCTGTACTCGGTGCACCCGCACTGAACATGGGGGTCTTCGTCGGAATCATCTCCGGTTTCCTAGGTGCTGTTCTCTTTAATAAATTTTATAACTTTAGCAAGCTACCGGATGCGCTTGCCTTCTTCAACGGAAAGCGTTTCGTCCCATTCGTCGTCATCGGTGGATCGGTAGTTGCAGCATTCGTACTGTCACTCGTTTGGCCGTTCGTCCAAGGATTATTGAATGACTTCGGTCGCTGGATCGCCTCTTCGCGTGATTCCGCACCAATCGTCGCACCGTTCGTTTACGGAACACTTGAACGTCTATTGCTGCCGTTCGGTTTGCACCATATGTTGACTGTACCAATGAACTACACGGAATTAGGTGGAACGTACAAAATCCTGACAGGTGCTGCTCAAGGATCAACCGTTGCAGGACAAGATCCGCTTTGGCTCGCTTGGATCACTGACCTTGTCAACTTGAAACAAGCTGGCAACACACAAGGATACAATGATTTAATCAACAGCGTCGTTCCTGCCCGCTTCAAAGAAGGACAAGTCGTCACGTCACTTGCCTCTTTGATTGGTGTCGCTGTCGCAATGTACATGTCAGTCGATGAAGATAAGAAAAAGGCGTACAAGCCGGTCTTCTTATCTGCTGGACTCGCCGTCTTCTTAACAGGTGTCACAGAGCCGATCGAATTCATGTTCATGTTCATCGCTCCTGTTCTTTATGTCATCTACGCTGTATTGACGGGTGTGGCTTTCGCACTTGCTGATATCATGCATCTTCGGATTCATGCATTCGGTGCGATTGAACTTCTGACACGGATCCCATTGATTGCAAAAGCTGGATTGATTGGTGACTTAATTCGTTTCATCGGTGTCTGTGTCTTCTTCTTCTTCTTGAACTTCTTTACGTTCCGTTTCGTCATCAAGAAGTTCAATTATGCGACACCAGGTCGTAATGGGAACTATCTGGACGATATCAACGTATCAACTATTGAGGCTTCAGGTGAGGCTGCTGCGACATCCGCTCCTGCTGATGGTTCACAAGCTTCACAAATCATTGATTTACTTGGTGGACAGCAGAACATCGAGGATGTCGATGCCTGCATGACACGTCTCCGTGTTACCGTCAAAGATCCAGCGCTTGTCGCAAAAGAAGCAGACTGGAAAGCAAACGGTGCACTCGGTCTAATCCTTAAAAACAATGGCGTGCAAGCCATCTATGGTCCAAAAGCCGATATCTTAAAATCAGATATCCAAGACCGGATTGGCGCATAAACCTGCGCGATTAGGGAACTATCTAAAGGTGAAGCTCTTTCATAAGAGTTTCACCTTTCTTATTTGAAAAATCAGGAGGACCACTCATGCGTCTACTCACACTAAACTGTCATTCATGGCAAGAAAATCAGCCACTCGAAAAATTAAACCAGATCGTCCAACAAATCCTCGCTCAAGAGTATGATGTCATCGCGTTGCAGGAAGTTAGTCAATTGATGGATACACCGATTGTCCATGATGATGTGCGCAACGATAATTTTGCTTATTTAATCCAGCAAGCCTTAAAGGAACAAGGTCACATCTACTCCCTCGTCTGGGATTTCGCCCATATCGGATACGATAAATACGAAGAAGGACTCGCCTTGTTGACGAAACACCCGATCTTGAAGTCGGACAGTTATTATGTCAGTCGTAGTCAGGATACACTCGATTGGAAATCACGGAAAATCGTCCGTGCCACGATCCAAGTCGACGGAACACCAATCACGTTCAATACCTGCCACCTCGGCTGGTGGGCAGATGAAGTCGAACCGTTCCAGGAACAGTTCAACCACTTGATGGCTCGGATGGATCCACTCGAATGGACGTTTTTCCTCGGTGACTTCAACAACGATGCCTTAGAACGAAATACAGGGTACGACTATATGGTGCAACGAGGATTACACGATGTCTTCCTCCTTGCAAAGGAAACAGTCGGGATTGAGACAATCAACGGCAACATTGATGGCTGGGAAGATAATCAACAAGGATTACGAATCGATCTCGTCTTATCGAATCGTAAGATTGATGTAGAACGCGTCGGTGTTGTGTTCGATGGGGTTCACGGTGCCGTCGTTTCTGATCACTATGGTGTTGAGGTTGATATCTTGATTCAAAAAAATGAAAATTGATTGTTGACAACGCTTTCTTTTCTCCTTTATGATGAAATCAAATCAATAGTGCGGATTGTGACAGTACGGCTGGCAAGACCGAAATGACACCTCGTTAGGAGAGGTGTCATTCGGTCTTGCCTTTTTTTTGTCTCATCTCGCACGTTTCACGAAAAAGGAGGACTTCCCGATGGATTATCAACAAACTGCTAAACGTGTGCTCGAACTCGTCGGTGGACGCGAGAACATCATCACTGCTGCTCATTGTGCAACACGCTTACGCCTTGTCTTGCACGATGAATCAAAGGTCGATCAAGCGGCACTTGAGGACTTGGATGGTGTCAGTGGTGCATTCTCGAGCTCTGGTCAATACCAGATCATCTTCGGAACGGGTACCGTCAATAAGGTATTCGCTGCTTTTGCACCGTTAGCTGGTGTACAAGTCGATGGAGAAGAACCACTCGACGTCAAAAAGGCTGCGTCTCAAAAATTAAATCCGTTCGCTCGTCTTGCTCGTTCCCTTTCGAACGTCTTCGTTCCACTCATTCCGGCAATCGTCGCTGCTGGTCTCTTGATGGGGCTACTCGGTATGATCAAAGCATTCGGTTGGGTAAATGGCGATTCGCCAATCGTCCAATTGCTCGATATGTTCTCGTCTTCTGCCTTCATCATCTTACCGATTCTAATCGGTTTCTCGGCAGCTCGTGAATTTGGCGCGAACCCATATCTCGGTGCCGTCATCGGGGGAATCATGACGCACCCGTCCCTCTTGAACCCATGGACGCTTGGTAACAGTGATCCTGAAGTCATGAAATTCCTCGGTATGAACATCGAGTTGATCGGGTATCAAGGAACAGTCTTCCCGGTGCTCTTAACGGTTTGGGTTATGGCAAAAATCGAACAACAAGTCCGGAAGCGGACGCCAGAAACACTCGATCTACTTGTCACACCATTCGTCACGGTACTTGTCACTGGATTCCTAGCCTTGATCGTCATTGGTCCGATCGGAACATTACTCGGAAAAGGGATTTCATTCGTACTCGTCTTCTTCTACGAACAGTTCTCGGTCGTCGCTGGTCTTCTCTTCGGTGGTCTTTACTCGACAATCGTCATCACAGGGATGCACCACAGTTTCCATGCAATCGAAGCAGGTCTACTTGCCGATAAGAGTATCGGAAAGAACTTCCTTTTACCAATCTGGTCGATGGCAAACGTCGCTCAAGGTGGCGCTGGACTTGCTGTTTACTTCTTGACGAAGAACGTGAAACTCAAAGCACTCGCCCTACCGTCTGCATTCTCGGCATTCTTAGGAATTACAGAACCTGTCATTTACGGCGTCAACTTACGTCTCGGAAAACCGTTCATCGGTGGTGCGATTGGTGGCGCAATCGGCGGTGGTTATGTCGTCTTGACGCAAGTCGCTGCAAACGCCTACGGATTGACGGGAATTCCGATGATCGCAATCGTCGCGCCACTCGGTGCTACGAACTTGATCAACTATCTCGTTGGGTTCGCAATTGCTGTCGTCACTGCTTTCGTCTCGACTGTCGTTCTTATGCGTCTTGATGCACGGAAACAAAAAGAAACGGACGTTGCTGCTTAATCCTTCATGCGACCAGACCGAGTCCACTGACTCGGTGGTCGCATTTGTCGGTTCGCAAAGGATCAGAATTCGCTTTATAATAAAGAAAAGAATGGAAAGGAGGACGTCAGGCTGATTATTCATAAAATCCTTAATAACAATGCTGTTGTCGTCAAAGAAAATGGACAGGAACGGATTGTCATGGGACCTGGAATCGCTTTTGGAAAAAAGAAAAAAGACCCGATTCAAGCGACGAAGATTGAAAAAATGTTCATCCCTTCATTTGAAAATGCGGAACAATTCAAAGAAATTTTAACGACAACACCACTTGAGATCATTGATTTATCGGAACGGATCATCTCGCATGCAGAAGGTGAACTCCAGACGCCGTTTCATGACTATATTCATGTCAGTCTGACGGACCACCTTGCTCATGCCGTCCGGCTCGCACGTGAACAACTCGTCGTTCATAACCGATTAGCTGAAGAGATTCGCCTTTTATATGGACCGGAATACGCAATCGGGGAATGGGCAGTTCTTGAACTCGAACGTGCCTTACAGGTCACTCTCCCAAAAGAAGAAGCAGCGAATATCGCGCTTCACTTATACAATGCACGCCAAACCCATCCGAACATGGCAACTGCACTGCAGGCGGTCACGTTACTCAATGAACTGCGCGAACAGATCGAAGTCTTTTTTGGACAAACCATCGAAACCTCATCGATGACGTATTATCGTTTCTTCACGCATATGAAATTAGTCCTTGCCCGAATCGAACAGGGAGAAACACTACACGACATGGATGATGTGATTCTATCTGCCGTCAAAACTCGTTACGCCGATGCATATGCCTGTGCGAGTCAGATGGGGAATTGGCTAACGATCGAACTCGAGACGCGTGTACCGGAATCAGAAATCGGCTATATGGCTTTACACATTGAACGAATTCGTCCCGATCTTGAAAGGAGTTCTACGTATGAAAATCTTTAGTTTAGGGGAAGCATTGATTGATTTGATTCCTCTTGATGCCGAAAACATGACATTTCAAAAAAATCCAGGTGGTGCTCCTGCTAATGTCTCTGTCGGACTCGCTCGTTTAGGTGCTGACAGTTATTTTCTTGGAGCCGTCGGAAATGATTCGATGGGACATTTCTTAAAGGATACGTTACATCACTACGGCGTTCGTACTGATCATCTCGTCCACGATGCGACACAAAAAACAGGACTTGTACTCGTTACGAACGGTCAGGATGGTGAACGATCGTTTGAGTTCATTAACGCAGAGCGCGCCGATATGAATTTTCATGAGACACACGTTCCAGAAGACTTCTCCTCTGTCGACTTATTGCACATCGGTTCGATCTCTTTGATCACCGGTGAAGCAGTCAAAGCGACACGAAAAGCAATCGAACGTGCCAAAGCACATCAAGTACCAGTCTCGTATGATCCGAACTTACGAGAATCGCTCTGGCCAAGTCTCGACGACGCACGAACGACGATCCGGTCTGTTTTACCGGATGCTCAAATCGTCAAGCTTGCTGAGGAAGAGTTGACGTTTTTGACCGGACAAACGGATCTTGATGATGGGGCTGCCGAATTGTTAGCAGAATATCCGATCCGTCTTCTTGCCATCACGCGAGGAAGTGAAGGATCGATTCTCTATACGGATCGTGCGATGGCTGTCATCGATGCGATTCCTGTCGACGCCATCGATACGACAGGAGCTGGGGATGCTTTCATGTCCGGTTTACTCTACCAGTGTGCGTTACGCGATTTTTCGTTTGATTGGTCTGAAGATGAACTTCGTGATATCGGTCGATTCGCAGCGATTTCAGGTGGACTTGCTGCTTCTGTCAAAGGCGCGATGGCTGCTTTGCCAACGCTTGACGAAGTCGCGCATCGCTTGAGTTAAATCGATAAATCCGTAGAAAAAGGATGGAAAGTTTCCGGACGCAGTGCCGGAATCTCTCCATCCTTTTCGTTTAATCAATGAATTGTTTCTTCCTAAAGAAAATCAATTAAGGCGTATCGATAAATTGTTTGATTTCGTCTAACGACTCATCTTGTTGCTCTTTTGGCGTCAATGGACTACTGTTGTCCCCTTTTTGTGGACCGTACATACCAAAGTTCGCATGGTTTCCTTGTTCGATTTCATGGAAGATCGCATCTTTTCGAACGTCCTGTTTACTTTTTTCAATATCAGCGACTGGTAAGACACCATCTCGCCCACCATAAATCGTCAAGGAAGGCACATCAATCGAATCAATCGGATATGAGGCGAGGAAAATCATTCCTTTGATTTTTGGATTCTGTTCGACGATCGTTGAAGCTGCACTTCCGCCGAGTGAATGCCCTATCAGATACCACCGTTTGACTTGTGGATAATCCTCGATGATATCAAGTCCTTCATTTGCATCAAGCAAGGCAATCCGAAACGGTAGCTTCGGTATGATGACAAAATGCCCGTCTTTCGCTAGTTGATTGCCGTAATAACTGTAGGCAGCAGCATCGACTTTTGCCCCTTGATAAAAGATGAATCCGACGTCACTCGTCTCTTTTCCAAACGTCACTTCACGTGGAGTTTCCGTCTCCACGTAAGACACTGCTTGCTGCGAAGCATCATAATCGAATTGTGCCCAAATCATAAAGGCAAATATGAGTAGCGCAAGTACTGCAACAATCGTTCCAAGGATTCGTTTACTCCATTTTTTCATGTTATTCCCTCCCTATAGCATTATACTCACTATTATGTGTTAAATCACATATGAAAACAAATAATAGAATTTTCAGTCATTGTAAGCATCCCTATCTCTTTTTCATGAATTGGTTTAAGATAAAATCAATATTGCTTTTTTCGAAAGGAGATTCACGTTTTGCCGCGTACCCTTGTGTCTACGATTCAGTGGTTTTTATTCATCATCTGTACCAACATTGCCCCGCCCCTCGCTATCGCAGCATCGTTTGAACTCTCGGGTGCCGAGACGCTATCCTTCTTATCTCGTTGTCTATTCGTATTTGCCATCTTAAGTCTATTTCAAGTCCTGCTCGGACACCGTCTGCCGATCATGGAAGGTCCTGCTGGAATTTGGTGGGGCGTGTTCGCTCTCTATTCATCGATTGGTGTCACGCTGTACGGCAGTTATTCGAACACGTTGCAATCGCTTGGATTCTTACTCCTACTTAGTGGAATCATCTGTATCGTCTTGACGGTGACAGGTGTCTTACGACGCTTAGTTCCGCTCTTCACTCCCCAAGTCATCGGTGTTTATATGCTATTGTTGTCAGCACAACTTTCAGGTTCCGTCATGAAAGGATTGCTTAATATCGAAGATGGACGAATTCAAGTATTACCTGCGGTTATCTCGATTCTAACCGTCTTGATCTCGCTTTATTTAGAACGGAGTGATCGCTTACGCCAATACGCTTTATTGATCACCTTACTTGTTGGTTGGAGTATGTTCGCGCTGATTGGACGAGCTGAAATGCCAAGCTTCGATGGTCCACTGTTCACTTTACCGAGTCTATTGCCGTTCGGTGGTATTCATGTCGATTGGAGTCTGTTACCGACTGCCCTCATCATTTCGTTACTCTTGATGACGAACGTCTTAGCAAACATTAAAGTCATCGAACGAATCATCAGCGCGAAGCGCGGTGAGACGGTTAAAGGACAAGTTGGTACGGCCGGTATCACTGCCGGCATTGGTCAACTATTTGCTGGTCTATTCGGAACGGTTGGTCCTGTTGCCATTTCTGGAACAGCTGGATTCATTGCCTCAACAGATAACACAGACCGCAAAGCCTTCATATATGCAAATATTACATGTCTCTTCCTCAGTATCGTGTCACCATTCGTCGGATTGATCGCTAAAATTCCCGTCGCCGTTGGTTATGCGATGGTCGCTCCGATCGTTGCCGGTATGGCAATCATCGGTGTCACCGAAGCAGCCCGTGATTTAAATCGCCAAACGGCGATGATCACGGTCGGTCTTCCGGTCCTTGTTGGCATTGGTGCGTTGTTATTACCAAAAGGCGCAACGGCCGATTTACCACCACTCGTGACGACTCTGATGTCAAACGGTCTCGTTCTCGGAACGTTAGTCGCTTTGCTCGCAGAAGGATTACGTCATATCCGGACGAACGACTGATTTGTCATTTTTAACATTATCTGTTATATTGAACTGGTAATTTAAAAAGGAGGTAAATGATGAAAAAAGTAGCGAAAGTTATCGGGGTTCCACTCGTTTTGTCTATCTCATTCTCATTCGCGAGCCCCCATCAAACAGAAGCATTAAATGGTAATGAACCTTCTTATTTTTACTATACGCCTGCAGGAAAGCCTGTCTATAAATCCACTAGTTATGGATCTTGGGTAGCGCAACCTGGCGCGATGCGTGGTCCAATAAAAATGGAAGTAAGTACTACAACTAAAACGAACTGGAGCGTCACAGGTACAGGAGGAATTTCTCGCGGAACCATTGATGGCAATTTAGAGTTATTCTTCGGAAAAGAAAAAACATTAACGACTACTGCTTCGCGTTCGATTCCAAAAGGAAAAAAAGGAACATTTAAGAAGCGTTCTGTTTACAAGCACTATACGCAAAAATATGATCAATGGTTTACTACAGACGGTCACCGTAGTAAAACAGGGAAAACAAAGACGATTAAAATCAAAAGAAAATCAGATATAGAAAGTAAAATCAGCGTCACCAAATAATCAAACGCTAATTTTATTTTTTCTTCGAGATAACTCTAGTCATATGTCTAGGGTTATTTTTTTATTAAAAAATCCCTTTAACAGCAAGCAATCGTGTAGTTCACACTGCATCGTGTTAAAGGGATTATGAAGTTCTCTTAGAAATTAATCCTCTAATTTCTAAGGACTTTTTTTAACGTATACCTTTCATTAGAACTTGCAGTTTTTTCGAGAATGCAAGTAATAATAAACCGAAAAAGACAGCGACTAGACCAGTAATACCAAAATACATCACTTCTGTATTTCGATCGTAAAATTTAACGATTTGTGCATTAACTGCTTGTCCTGTAGCATTCGTCATGAACCATAAACTCATCGTTTGTGCCGAAAAAGCTGCTGGTGCCAGTTTAGTCGTAGCTGATAATCCAACTGGAGAAAGAAGAAGTTCACCAATGACGACTAAAAGGAAGCTGAATACTAACCAAAGTGGACTAACTAAGCCTTCTGTACCGAATAATAGTCCAGGAACCATCATGACGATAAAGGATAATCCAGCGAACATTAAGCCGAATGAAAATTTTTGAAGTGTCGTAGGTTGTCGATCGCCTAACTTAATCCAGATACTCGCAAAGACAGGAGCTAAGGCAATGATGAACAACGGATTCACCGATTGGAAAAGTGCAGGACTGAATTCAAATCCTAAAAAATTTAGCTCGGTGCGTTGATCAGCAAATTTTGATAAGACATATGTTCCTTGCTCTTGGATAGCCCAAAAAATAACAGCTGCTAAGAACAAGGGAATATATGCATAGATTCTTGATCGTTCATCAGACGTAATTTTGGGACTCCGTATCATGAAATAGAAATAAAAAATCGGAATAATGATCCCGAGAATCGTCACTACAAATGAGAAGGAGTTAATGGTTAACCATCCGATTGTTGTAGCAATCCATCCGATAATAACGATACCGACTATAGAAATCGAAGCTATTTTATAAAAACGTGTTCGTTCTTCTTTAGACATTGGATTTAAAACGTATTGACCTGCTTGACCAAGATTTTTTTTCTTAGTAAGCACAAAAACAACTAATCCTAAAAACATCCCTACGGCAGCTACAGCAAATCCGGCATGAAAACCAGCTTGCAGACGTACGCCATCTACAACGATTGGAGATAAAAATGCACCTGCATTGATTCCCGTATAGAAGATACTAAATCCAGCATCTCTTCGGCTGTCTGTCTTACTGTATAAATCTCCCACGATATTTGAAACGTTCGGTTTTAACAAACCTGTTCCAATGACGATAAGTCCCATTGAAAAGAATAGTGCTGTAGCACCTGCCGGTAGAGACAACACAATGTGACCCGTCATAATTAGGACACCGCCATAAAAGACAGTGCGAGATGTACCGAGTAATCGGTCTGCAATCCATCCTCCGATTACACCAGACATATAAACAAGTGATCCGTAAATAGCCATGATCGAAGAAGCTAACTTTTCATCGATTCCGAGACCACCGTCTTTTACAGAGTAGTACATATAGTAAATAAGGATGGCACGCATGCCATAGTAGGAGAAACGCTCCCAAAACTCGGTGAAGAAGAGGGTGAATAACCCTTTCGGATTCCCAAAGAATCCTTTTTGCGGAACGGTCTTATAGACCTGATCGCGATCAAACTCTGCCATATGATCGGCTCCTTTCACTAACCTTGAATAAGTGCATAATCCATCATCTTTTCCCGCTTTCCCCAAACGATAAGCGTGACGAAACAGATAGGATACGAATACACTGTTTTGCCTGAATTGTCTCACTACTTTTTTTATATATGAGACAGCACTTTACCATTCAACCGCAAATCATTTGATGAGTCAAATATTATTTACATTACAAGAATAACAAAAAGAGCAGTCGACGAGTCGGCTGCTCAAGATTGCATCTGTTTCGATTCAATAATCGTAATTCCGGGTGGAGCATGTAACGTTTCGCGAATCATCGCAGTAGCGACTTGACCGGCTTCAATCGGAGCAATCGCACTCCGTTTCAACAAAGGACGTAAGACTGTCGAAATTTTCGCAGCCGCCTGTTCGCCGAAACGAAACTCATCGCGATCCCCTAATAAGAGCGAAGGTCTGAAAATCAATAACGCATCGTATCCAAGTACACGTAATCCGTTTTCCGTATCCCCTTTTACGCGATTGTAAAAAGTTTTAGCATTTGGATGGGCACCGAGTGCCGAGATTAAAGCAAATCGTGTCGCGCCGAGGTCTAACAATTCACGACCGAGCTCCACTGGATACGTGTAGTCAACAAGACGGAATGCCTCTTGCGATCCTGCTTGTTTGATCGTCGTACCCAGTGCACAATAGACGTGATCGACGACAGGTAATTCAATTTCTGTCACACGATCAAAATCAATCACCCATTCTTCCAGTTTTGGATGAAAACGACGCATCGGGCGGCGAACGAGAACATGAACCTCGCTATACGCCTCTTCTGCCAACAAACGATCCACGAGTTCTTGTCCGACTAGACCAGATGCTCCTAAAATTGCTGCTCTCATACGTTTCTCACTCCTTTTTGCTGTCGACCGATTGGTACGAAATAGGAACGGTTTCCGGTAATCCGTTCTCCTGCACGTACACCGATCGCACTTGGTCTCCCTCCTAAAATAAAAACACCATACATGTACGCGACGTCTCCTTCTTCACGAAGCGGATACATCGGTAATTCTTGATACGCTTGATAGACAGCTGGTTGATCACGAAACGTATGCTGTTCGTTTTTCAGCATAATGTCTCCCTGACCATCATGTACCGTCACCGTATCCCCTTCACGTCCGAATATCGGTTTTTTAACGAAGGGTTGCCGGCTTGCGATGAACGCATCAGCTGATAAGTACGTCGGTAAAAAATAACGCGCAATCATCGCGTGGTCCGTTTCGCTTAAATACGGATGATTGGTTTCGTGTAACATCCAAATCAATGCAAGGACCGACTTCGCTTGCATTAAAAAGGCAGAAGGGGGATTGATGATTTCAAGTCGTCCCGTCTCGACGAGTTGCAATAGTAATTGCCCTAAATTTCGCCCATCTTCATCTCGGTCAAGTAACGCCATTTCGATCGGAAAGGTTTGACGATACAAGATATCAATTCTTCTACCTGCCTCATCGTACAAGCCCTCTTCCGGACGAATCTCTAATGCATCAAGCGGACAGTAAGTCGCTTCATCCCAAAACGACTGTAAGTACTCAGCTGTTAATCGGTCCTCGATATGGTCACCATGTGAGGTGAAAACAACATGCGGATTTTGTTTTGTCCGGTGTCTCGCGGCTTCGATCGCTCGATGGACGGTTGCCTTCAGCCATTTGTTTTCCCCGTCGTTTACGCTTTTAAAACCTTGTTTATTCGCTACGACATCGTTGACTTCAAATACTTCTTTGATGAAGGTCGGCGTATCTGCATTCCACTCCATGAGTGAAATGCGATCATCTGTCGCAATGAAATCAAATCGTCCGATGACGGTCAACGGTCGCATCGTCTCAAGTCGTAAAAAAGCGAGACTCTCGGACGGGAAGCCCAGCTCGAGCAGTGCCTCATCATCCATCGATCGAAGAATCGGAAGGACTTTTTCGAATATCTGGTAAACTTCTTGTGCTGCAATATGCAGTTGATCAATTCGTTCATCTGAGATGGGCATGATTTCCGTCACAGCGTACGGTTCCCCGTCTAGCACATCCCAAAAACGATCAATATCTCCATAAAACGTTTCCCGCTTGTTCATCCGCCGAAAAAGCCGGAAGACGAGCCTGTCCCGAATCCTTTTGTCTTCGTATTATAACTCTTCACTGCTTTTGATTTCGGCGTATATCCTTTTGTTCGCATCGCACTATGCATCAAGGCACGAGATGCGAAATAACTACCACCCCAGTAATAGTATCCTGAATGGGTCGACGAGCTATCATCACAGTACCAAACGCCTTCATCATTATCATATTCATAGTCATCACAATCCGGATCGTCTGGTCGTTCCGCTCGTGCATCATCCGATCCGCAACCACTCAGTGTCGTTCCAATCAACAGTGTTGCAGCTAATGTCGCTTGTTTCATCCAATTCACCGTCTCAGTCCCCTTTCTATTTACTCTCGTTATGGATAGTATACGCTTTTTCAGAGAGAAAAGTTTCTTTGTTCTGCTGGAACTTTTTTTCCTCGAACGTGGTAATAGTATCTATAGAACAAAAAGGAGGATTTACACATGTCACTTGCCTATTATGTTGAAGAAAATGGTGAATTCCATCCGATTTATCAATACGATCGCTATGCGATTGAACCGGAAGAAATCATCGCCCATCAACTTTGTGAATTTCATATCATCGAGGGACATCAATACGAGCTCCGCTCCAATGAGATGGCAGGCGAATACGATCAATTGATCGTCGACCATATCAAAGCATCGCCACGTGCAACAGAAGAACGCGTCTATCCACCTCATCAAATCCATATTGAATTCAGGCAGTTTCTATCAGACAGCGCCCAACCACTCTTAAAAACATCCATGGTTCCAAACCACGTTCAAGCGATGCGTTTTTTGATCAAGGACAAGATTGAAGTCGAAGGACACGGCATTTTTGAACGAGACAGCTGCGAAATCGATATCGATCGGAATTGTTACGTCGTCTATCTCTCAGATACACTTTAAGAAGTAAAATCAAGTCTCTTCATTTCCAAGAGACGTTTTTTTTGGCATACTAGAAGGTAAGAACGAATCAATCGAGGTGAACGAACATGAGTGAACAACCAAAAAAACTATCATTGCAAGAGGCAATGGTCGAACGCTTGAAAGCAAAAAAACAAGCGCAAACAAAACGTCCGACTGGCTTACAAGGGACACAAACGAAACAATTGACAAGCCAACAGACGAAAAAAGCAAACAACCAGAAAAAACGGACAGGCGTCTAAATCACAGGAATTCATGAAATAAGGAGTAATTATGAGTATTTTAACGGTATCTAACTTAAGTCACGGATTCGGTGACCGCGCCATTTTCGAAAATGTCTCTTTTCGCCTGTTAAAAGGCGAGCACATCGGTCTCGTCGGGGCAAACGGTGAGGGGAAATCGACGTTCATGAACATCATTACGTCGCAACTTGAGCCGGATGATGGAAAAGTCGAGTGGGCAAAGCATGTACGTGTTGGTTATTTGGATCAGCATGCCGTCCTTGAAAAAGGATTAACGATTCGAGATGCACTTAAAGGTGCATTCCAGTACATGTTCGACATCGAACAGGAAATCAATGATCTATACGGTAAAATGGGAGAAGTCGAGCCAGAAGAACTCGAAAAGATGCTTGAAGAAGTTGGCGTCTTACAAGATATTCTGTCGAACAATGACTTCTATACGATTGATGCAAAAGTCGAAGAAATCGCACGTGGTCTTGGTCTTGATGAGATCGGGCTCGACCGAGATGTACAGGAACTCAGTGGTGGACAGCGGACGAAAATCTTGCTCGCAAAACTACTGCTCGAAAAACCAGATATTCTCTTACTCGATGAGCCGACCAACTATCTCGATGTCCAGCATATCGAATGGTTGAAACGTTACTTGAATGAATACGAGAATGCGTTCATCTTGATTTCGCACGATATTCCATTCCTCAACAGTGTCATCAACTTGATTTATCATATGGAAAATCAAGAATTGAATCGTTATGTAGGTGACTACGATAACTTCGTCACGATCCACGAAGCGAAGAAAAAACAACTCGAGTCTGCGTTCAAGCGTCAGCAGCAGGAAATCTCTGAGTTGAAAGACTTCGTTGCTCGGAACAAAGCGCGTGTCTCGACACGGAACATGGCGATGTCACGTCAGAAGAAACTCGATAAGATGGATGTCATCGAACTCGCGCAAGAACGTCCACAACCAGAATTCCACTTTCTCCAAGCACGGACACCAAGTAAATTGATGTTCGAAGCAAAAGGTCTCGTTATCGGATACGATGAGCCACTTTCGCGTCCTCTTGATCTTACGATCGAACGTGGACAAAAGATTGCCTTGCACGGTGCGAACGGAATCGGGAAATCGACGTTACTGAAGAGTTTGCTTGGTGAAATCCCAGCTGTATCGGGTGTCGTTGAGCGTGGTGAGAACCTGCATATCGGTTACTTTGAACAAGAAGTCAAAGAGAAGAATTCGAATACGTGTATCGAAGAGATTTGGAATACGTTCCCGTCTCTGACACAGCAACAAGTTCGCGCTATGCTCGCGAAGTGTGGTCTGATGACGAAACACATCGAATCGAAAATCGAAGTGCTCAGCGGTGGGGAAAAAGCGAAAGTCCGTCTTTGTAAATTGATGAATACGGAATCGAACATTCTCGTACTCGATGAACCGACGAACCACTTGGACGTCGAAGCAAAAGAAGAGTTAAAACGTGCGTTACAAGAGTACAAAGGAACAGTCCTATTGATCTCACACGAACCAGAATTCTATGAAGCAGTTGCAACAGACTTATGGAACTGTGAATCATGGACGACAAAAGTATTCTAAGCGACGCTTTACAAAAAGATGGGATGCCCAGAAGGGGATCCCATCTTTTTAGTTCATACACTTAATCATTGCATGATTGTGCATCTTCACGCACACTAGGACTTAGAAAATGGTTATGAAGGAGCGTGTTTTTTTGGAAACGATCACGAAAAAAGCAACACTGTCCTATCTACATGTTCCAAGTGGCGGCTCGGAACAGTTGATTGCCCGCCTTTATTCACCGGAACATACAGAGGATGCACCGTTGGTTGTCCTATTCCACGGATTTCCCGGGAAACAGTTGAACATGGACTGGGCAGTACAACTGCAAAACATGGGGTATCATGTGCTCGTTACCTCGTATCGTGGAACAATCGGTAGTCCTGGAACATTTCGATTCCAGCATGTTTTGGAAGACGCGACGGCGACATTACGTTACGTCTGCTCTGAATCTTTTACAACCGAACATGGGATCAAAGCAGATCAGGTTACCGTTGTCGGTCATAGCATGGGGGGCTTCGCCGGTCTGCATGCCTTTGCTGAGACACCGGAAGCTGCACATTATGTCGGAATTTCTCCGTTTAATTTCGGGCTCGTCGGTCAACTTGTCCTCGAACATCCAGAATACGACACCGTGCTTCACGGCGTACTCGAGCGAGGGGCTGCTTTCCTAAATGGTGCCGCTGCTGACGTGTTACTTGACGAGTTAAAGCAGCATCATACGACATGGAACTTACTGACGTTAAAAGAACGTCTAGCCGATCGCTCGATGTTGCTCATGACATCCGAGCGGGACGAAACCTCAATCAAAGCACTCCATCATGATTTATTGCTATCAGACAGTCCGTTTGAGGAAGCGATCGTCGACAGTGACCACAATTACATCGAGAATCGAGACGCTGCCTTTAAGGAATGGACCACTTGGCTCGTCCAACAATGAAAAGAGCGCTCAGTGTACGACTGAGCGCTCTTTTGCTGGTGTCCGTCGCACGGGACGGATCCGCATTCGATATAGGACGAGCGTGAACATCGTCAATGTCGAGACGGCATACCAAATCGTTGTAAACAGTGTGCCGGTATCCGTACCGATGAATAGACCATGTGCCGTCATCAAAAGCCAAGCAGGTAAGACGAGCCAGTGTGTCAATTTCCAAAGCGTCTTACCTAACGTCTCTTTCAAAAAATCCGAAGTCACGAGAACGAATCCGAATAAATAGAGACTGATTGTTCCTAGCGCATTCCAAAGCGGCTCATAAGAAGCTTGTCCTGGAATCAAGACCTCAAAGATCGTCAGTGGTGCATATGAATCCACAATGATGAGGGTCGCATGTAGGACGATTGCCAGTAATCCTGCCCAGCCACTATATAAGTGGACATGATGTAATCGTGCTTTTTGTTTTTTGAGTGCCGGATATGAACCAAGCAACCCAGCCAGGACAGAAATCGTCATGAAGAAGTGTCCACTTAATCCACTCAACCGAATCATCGTCCAGGTCGAAAATAACCATTTCATCCAGTCCATATCTCACTCGCTCCTTTCTGTTCACTTCGCCATTCCCCAGTAGTATCCAAAATTAATAATCGTCCTTTTGGAAACCAACGAAATAGCTTTTCTTGACGTTCTGTTTCTGTCATCTGAAAGGCAAGCTTCGTCATGACTTCCGCTTCATAGAGTTGCGGAGCAGATGCCGTCACTTGAAGAATTGGGCTTATCGTCGGACGCCCTGTTCGTCCATCTAACAAATGATGATGGGTTTGATTGTCCGTCTTCCACGATCGATAGACGCGGTTTGATGTCGCGACAGCGCCTTGTCGAAATTGAATGTCTGCGACACGTTGTTCCGTCTCAGGATGAGTAATCGTAATATTCCACGGCTCACTATCAGACCAGACGATGACGTCTCCTCCCGCTTCAATCAATCCACGGTTCCAGTTTTTTCGCAGTCGTTGCGCTGCAATCATCGCAGCCGCGCCTTTGCCGATTCCACCTAAATCGATAAAACCGCCTCCGACTCTCGTTACGTCACATCCTTCAATAATGAAAGGGGCGATTTCTGGTGGATCGACTTCGTCATACGCGACGGCTTGTGTAAAAGGGAATGATTGACGATAGCCATTGGCTTGTTGTTGCGCTAACAGGAATGGAGAAAAATAACGTTCCGTCTGTTCGAAGTATCGTGTCGCTCGTGCTAACAAACGTGCTAACGGTAAGGACACCGATAACGTGTCTCCGATTCGCAATCGATTCAAACGACTGACCTCACTCTGATTATCAAAGCGTGACCACTGTCGGTCCACATAACTGAAAAAACGGACGAGTTCCTCCCACTCTGTTTCATCAATCGGCTGATCCGTCACGAAACGTACCTGATTATGCATCGCATACAATTGTCGCTCCATTTTTCTCCTCCTTACCTTGAGTGACTGGACTGACCATCACTCGATCCACCCGGTTGACTGAAGCCAGACGATTCATCTCCTTGCCATTGACCGTCATCGTCATCTTCGTAGTATCCATCATCTTCTCCATACTCGCCTTCATCATCACTATATTGATTTCCTTCGGATGGTAACGTCGTATCATTCGAATACGTATCCCCTGTCGAAACAGGTGTTGTCGAGGAATCGTTCGAGCTGACACTTAATTGACCAATCGCAAGTCCGATGAAGACGGAACTGCTGAGTCCGACGAGCCATTTCGCAAATGGTTTTGGTTTCATCTGTTTCCTCTCCCTTCTTGTTATGTTTACTGTATCGAAAAAAACTGACAACTAACTGACGGCAACTATGGGATAATGAGAAAAAAGAGGAGAGATGTTCATGCGGGTATTGGTGGCAGAAGATGATCAGCGTCTTGCGAAGATGTTACGACTCCATTTGGAGCGGGCAGGATATCAGGTTGATGTTGCGCAGGATGGAGCCGAGGCGCTCCTTCAATGTCAGATGTATCACTATGACTTACTCGTTCTCGATTGGATGATGCCTCGTAAGAGTGGGGTTGAAGTCGCTGCTACCTTACGACAAAAACAGTTTGAAGGTGGCATCTTGATGCTAACCGCTCGCGATACGGAAATCGATCTCGTCCATGGTCTTGATAGCGGTGCCGATGACTATCTCGTCAAACCGTTTCAATCAAATGAACTTTTGGCACGACTGCGTGCGCTTAGTCGTCGTCAGCAAAAAGCGTTTGTTTCGACAGTCACTTTTCACGGGCTAGTCCTCGACATGTCCTCGCAAACGATATCTTACGAGCGACAGCCAATCGATTTAACACGACGTGAGTTTGAATTTCTTTCCTTACTGTTAAGACGACCCGAACAAGTAATGAGTCGGGAATTGATCATCGAAGTTGTATGGGGAATCGGTGCTGATATTACGGATAACGCCCTCGATGCGCTCGTCCGCCTCGTTCGAAAAAAATTAGATGCTGTCGGAGCACCCAATTTGATTCGGACGGTCCGTGGATTCGGTTATCGATTAGGTGATCCCCATGCTTGAATCAATTCGAAAAAGACTTACGTTACTATTCAGTGGTTCGTTTTTTCTTGTATTAGTTCTCATCCTAATCGGGGTGTATGTCACGAACGCTCAATTGTTGAATCGAATGGAATTGAATCAATTGAAGGGAGTTTCGGATCGGGATATCTTCGAACGGATCGAACACGGAGAAGATCAATTCATCCGAAATCCAATCTACTTTCAACTCCTTGATGCTTCAGGAAAACAGCGCTATGCGAGTTTGCCACCAAACGTCGAGACAAAGATACTACGTCATTTCTTGAACTCGAATGATATGACAGAACAAGTAGAATGGGACGATCGACACTTCTTGCTGTATCAACGGAATACAGAACAAGGACAACTCCTTTTGTTAAAAGATATCTCGTCGACAGCAGACACATTACAACGATTGATTGCTATTCTTGCAGGAATTGCTGTTCTCGCAACAATCGTTCTAACGCTCATCGGATATTTTTTGGCCGGTCGAGCCGTCATTCCGGTACAACAAGCATTTGATCGACAACGTCGTTTTACGTCCGATGCTTCACACGAACTACGGACACCACTGACAATCGTCTATAGCGGAATTGAATTACTCGAAGCCGAACACCTTTCAAACGAAGGACGAACGATTTTAGAGGACATTAAAGCGGAGACAGCAGGCATGCAGTACTTAGTTTCCGATTTATTATTGCTCGCTCGAGAAGGACAATCTTCCTCAAAACAAGAGCTTGATCTCAGTTCGCTTGTCCAAAAGACCGTTGAACGTTTTCAACACGCCTACTCTGATCGCGTCATCCATGCCTCGATTACGCCAAACTTACGCATGATAGGTGATGGTCATCAACTGAATCGTTTATTGACGGTCTTTCTTGAGAATGCACTCGTCTACAGCGATGATGCCATTGATGTATCGCTTAAAGAAACAGGGACAGAACGTCAATTGACCATTCATGATCGTGGAATCGGAATCGATTCCGATCAACAAGCAAAAATATTCGAGCGTTTTTACCGAGGCGATCATTCACGTCACGGAACAGGGACCGGTCTCGGCTTATCGATTGCTCAATCAATTGTTGAACAGCATGGCGGTACGATTTCTATTGATTCGACGCTCGGTGAAGGCACGCGATTCGTTATTCATTTCCCAACTCTTTAAATCGTGTCAGTTATCTGTCAGATAAGCAGGGTAAAGTGAAATTATTCTTTACCATACTTATCCAAGGAGGTCTTTGTCATGTTAGGAAATGTACCGCTTCATCCATTACTCGTCCATGCACCAATCGCACTTTTATTATTCGCAACGGTATTATTACTCGTCAGTCTGAAATGGACACAATTCAAACTGTTCGCCCTCTTTACGTTAGTCGCGGGTCTGATTTCTGGAGTCGCTGCCTATCTTTCAGGAGACGGAGCAGAGGAATATGCGGAAGCAAATTTAAGTAGTGTCACACATGCGGCAATTGAAAATCATGAACATTTTGCCCTGTTCAGTCTCGTTGCATTCGGTGTTTCGCTCTTATTCCTTTTAGTTGGTTATCGCTCGAATAAAAAAATATTCTTGTTGCTCAGTTTCATCGTTGCGATCGTCGGTAGTGCGCTACTCGCTTACACTGGACACCTCGGTGGTCAGATGGTATATGCCAAATAAAATAAGAGCCAGTCTATTTCTCTTTTTACGAAAGAAGTAGACCGGCTCTTTTTATATTGTTTCTATTTATTTACGATGTGCGCGTCCCGGGCGACGGTTGTTCGAACGACGTGTGTTTCCACGTCCTTCCGTTTCTTTCCGAGTTCCTTTACTTTGGTCATGCTGTGCGCGAATCGCTTCTTCAGACAATTCAACGACGATTGGCGTGACTGAGATGTTCAATTCCCGCTCCATATCACGGAACGTCCGACCATCTTTTGGTGTCACGATCGAGACCGCAATCCCGTCGTTCCCGGCACGCCCTGTCCGACCAATCCGGTGAACGTAGCTTTCCGCATCATCTGGTAAATCGTAGTTGAAGACGTGTGTCACGCCTGTCACATCCAGTCCACGAGAAGCGACGTCTGTTGCGATCAAGAATTGTGTTTTTCCTTGATAGAACTTCGCCATCGCTTTTTCACGTTTCCCTTGCGTCAACCCGCCATGCAATTCATCCGTCGGATACCCTTGCATTTGCATCTCTTCGTTCAATTTACTAACGCGACGTTGCGTACGGCAGAAAATGATGGCCGCGTACGGACGCATCTCGTCAAGCATCGTCCGTAGTGTCGCCTGTTTCCGGCGATCCGTCGTCTCAACGACGAACTGCTCGATCGCTTCTACGGTGATACTTTCCGCTTCCACCTGGACTTCGACCGGGTTACGCAAATACGTTTTCGCGAGTTCTTCTACTTTAGGTGGCATCGTTGCTGATAACATCATGAATTGACGATCAACTGGTGCCGCTGCGATGATATCTTCGATTTCTGGTAAGAAACCAATTTGCAGCATTTGGTCTGCTTCATCTAAGACGAGCGTCCGTAATTCACTTAAATCAAGTGTTCCACGACCAACATGATCGAGAATCCGTCCTGGTGTACCAATGATAATTTGTGGCATCCGACCCAGACGTTGAATCTGTTTAAAGACGTCTTGTCCACCGTATACAGCAAGGGCACGATACTGCTCCGTGTTCCGAATCAGTTTATGTGTCTCATCGGCAATTTGTCGCGCAAGTTCACGTGTCGGGGCGACGATCAGTGCTTGAACCGTTTGTGATTCGACATCGATTTGCTCAAGAATCGGTAAGAGAAACGCTAATGTTTTCCCTGTTCCCGTTTGTGCCTGTCCAATCAAATCGCGTCCTTCAAGTAATGATGGAATCGCTTGCTGTTGAATTGGTGTCGGCTCCTTAATGCCTTGTTTTTGTAATTTTTTTATCCACAGATCGCTGATGTGTAATGTTTCAAATGTTGACATGATATATCCTCCTAAAAATTATCCACAGAAAAAAGCTGTGGATAACCTGCTTCGCATAGACAAAAACAGTTATCCACAGCCGTGCTCTATTCAGTATACACAATTTACGCGTTTGTTGCTTCCTGTTTTAACTTCCGGTCTAATACGAACGTACCGAACGGGATGAATGATGCGATAAATGCAATACCCGCCTTGACGATCGACCAATCGTATTTAAATTTTACAACTGCGAGCCAGACAGCGTACATGACGAACAAGACACCGTGAAGTGCACCGACGACAGATACGGCTTGTGGAATGTCTGCCATATATTTTAACGGCATCGCAATCAACAACAAGACTAAAAACGAGATTCCTTCTAATATCGCAATCATTCGGAATTGCCCAAGCGTAGTTCTTAACATCCCGTCACTCCTTTTTCTTAATTCCTGTTCTTAGTATACGGGATGGACGATCCATCTGTGACCTGTGTCACAGGATTGTCAGATTTCGAGTGGTCGTAACCGTGCTTCGATCGCGGCTCGTTTTGGTTCAAGAAACGGTGGTAATGCTAGTTTCTCACCTAACGTTTCAACTGACTCATCCGTTGCGAATCCTGGCGTGTCCGTTGAAAGTTCAAATAAGATATGATTTGGTTCTCGGAAGTAAAGGGCTTGGAAATAGTGACGATCGACTTTTCCAGAGTTCGGTAAGTGATAGGCATTCAGGCGTTCGACCCATTTCTCATACTCATCGCTGTTCGGTACACGGAATGCGACATGATGCACACCACCACGGCCTAAACGTTCCCGATCGAGATCTGGACGCGTTTCGACATGAACCTCTGCCCCGATACCCCCTTCTCCTGTCGCATAGACTTCGATTGGAGCAAAATCACCTGCTAACGATGGATATGTTCCTACTTTTCGGAAGCCCATGACTTCCGTCAGTACACGAACGGTCAACGTCGGATCGTTGACTGTCAATGTTACGGCTCCAAGTCCTACGATCGCGTGCTCCGAAGGAATCTCTTCTTGCGGCCATGGTACACCACCTGCGACGCCTTTTTCACCGTCTTCTGCAACAAGAATCAAGCGCGTCCCCTCCTGATCACGAAACGCCAGTGTTTGGCGACCTGCCCGTTCGACGATCGCATCGTAATCCACTTCTTTTTCTTTAAACCGTTTCTGCCAAAACTGAAGGGAAGCTGTCGTTTTGACACGAAGGGATGTCGAAGAGATACTTGATGCTCCCGGTACACCCGTTCCAAGATGCGGAATATCAAAGAAAGTTAAATCGGTTCCTGGATTCCCCTCCGCATCGCCATAAAACAAATGATACGACGTCGTATCATCTTGATTGACGGTCTTTTTGATTAGACGCATACCTAGTATTTGCGTGTAAAATTGATAATTCCGTTCTGCCATGCCTGTTAAGATCGACACATGATGAATTCCGAGTAGTTCCATCTTCGTCACTCCCTGTTAATGATTTGGTAATTGAAGTATAACGCACTAATATCTTGAATTAAAGATATTAGCCAAATAAAAAACCGTCCCTCCAAAAAGGGACGATTGAATAGTTGAAATTAAAGTTTTACGACGTTAGCAGCTTGTGCTCCACGTGCGCCTTCAGTGATTTCGAACTCAACTTCTTGACCTTCGTCAAGAGTTTTGAAGCCTTCACCAGTGATTGCTGAGAAATGTACGAATACGTCTTCTCCGCCTTCAACTTCGATGAAACCGAAACCTTTTTCTGCGTTAAACCATTTTACTTTACCTGTGTTCATGGGAACAACCTCCAAAAATAAATTACTTAATACATATGCTGAGCATATGAAAAGAATTCATTATTGTCCCGAAATACATGGAGCAACGAAAAGATTGTTCGTGACACGATGTGAATCCGTAATGACAATAACAATATTAAGCTAACGTAAGTATAGAATGGATGCGCTTTAAAAGTCAAGTTGTCAGACCAATGTTTTTTCCAATTGATTCCACTTATTATACGTAACTAAAATAAAAAACCAGTTCAGCCGAAACTGAACCAGTTTTTTATTTTAACGGTGGATCCAGACAGCTCCAGCAGAGTTATCTTTTGCTTCACCAATGACTTCAATCTTCAAGCCGTTGTTCGGAAGCAATTTTCCTGCATCCGGAATTAACTGATTGATGTACGATTTTGAATCATCGAATTTCGTCACACCTGGAAGACCTTTATAGTCGTACGTTCCACGTGATGGGGAATCAATCAACCATGCAGGTGCTTTATCAAAGCTAAACGCAGCATCTGCGATTTGGTAACGTGTGCTTCCTGTCGTAACCGGCTTACCATTGAGTGTTCCGACGATTGCTTCAGGATGGGAGTCAACAACTCCAAGGAATCCTTCACCTGGGTGTACACCAACCCAGTTATCGTCGAAGCTTGAATCACCGTACCAAACGACAAGCCCTGTGTTATACTTCACGCCGCGTGCATGTTCGAGTGCTTTATCCGAACCTGCATAGTTACGCCATTCGAGATAGTATGCGTTATCTGCGTAAGAAAAACCGTCTGATGTAACGAAACCGTCAAGCGTGAATTTCGGTGTACCTTCTGCATCGTCTTCAAAGACGACTTTACCGTCGACTGTCAACTTCGCGTTATCAAGCGCAAATCCGTCAAGTGCAAGTCCAGCATCCCCAACGTAATCAAATTTCAATGTGACTTTCTTACCAGCGAATTCGCTCAAATCATAGGATTTATCCACCCATGCTCCTTTTGTTGATTCTGCACGCTGATCGCCATCTGTATCTTCATCACCAATCGTATCGATGACTTTCGATTGACCATCCGCAGTTGCTGTAACAGTCAAGAAGTCATAATCGTACTCGACATCATAAAGTGTTTTGAAATCAAACTTTGCTTCTTTTGCATTCGTCAAATCAAACTCTGGTGATGTCATCGACGTATGCAAATCATTTCCTTTCGTACTATAGTAGTACTTTTTACCAAATGCCGGTGCAATACCTTTTACAGGTTTTTTCGGTAGGTTGACTTTGATAATGCCTGGGTTTTTCGATTTTGTAACACTTTGATCGAGGTACGAAGCTGTTCCTAACTTATCGAGAGAATCAAAATCGATTTGTTGGATATTCGCCCAGTTCCCGCCCATCACATTTTGGAAAAATTCTTTATTTTGTGGTGAGAAACTTGTTGGTTCTGTTCCTGCGATATTTCCGTTCCAACTACCACCACTCATGATAGACCATGAAGCGACTGGTTCACCTTGCCCCGTGTACTTCGTATCGTACTCATCCGGTAATCCGAGATCATGACCGAATTCGTGTGCAAAGACACCAACTGCACCATCCTCAGGCTGCACTGTATAATCATAAGCAGCCATCTTTCCACCCCAGTAATCAACACTTGCTGTCGTATTCGCTACTGGATGAACACCATCTAACGTCCATCGGTGTGACCAGATTGCATCGTCACCAAGCGTACCGCCACCTGCTTCTTGTCCTGTACCAGCATGGATGATCATCAAGTGATCGACAAGACCATCTGGTTCGTTCAGATTGCCGTCTCCATCCATATCATATTGGTCGAACTTATCATAATCTGCTAAATTAACTCCAGCTTTAACAGCAGCAGCTAAGGAGTCCTTAACGAGACCACGTGGTCCTTTTGCTCCCGGTAAGTTATCATTTCCACCAGCTGGATTATCAGAACCATAATCCTTCGCCGTTCCCGGAACCGTCAACCAGTTTGAAACCGTACCGTCTACTGTGTAACTTCCACCAGATTGTTCTTCATAGAATTGTTTAAACGTCTTTACCTTATCTCCGTTAAAGAGTTCAAACTCCTTGTCTCCGAACATAAGATCCTGATAGTGTTTCTGATTAAAGTCATTCGAATACATATATCCTGGCTCTTGAACGACGTTATTATGCTTAAAATCACTATATTCAACGAGAAGAACGAGGACTTTATCCGTTCGTGTTGCACCGTTATAGGCTGCCTGTTTTGCTTTGTCCACTTTGACGAAGCCATTTGGATTGCCTTTTTTATAGTTACCATGCTTCTTCTTCAATTGCTTCGCAAGCTTATCTTTTTGTTTCGTCAAAAAGTCCTTCGTTTTTTTATCAAAAGCTGCTTCCTTGCTTGATTCGTGTTCATGATCACCTGCTGGTTTACCGTTTGCTTTTTTGTCCAGATACTTTTGGACGGCTTGTTGCTTCGCTTCTGCTGATGCTGCTTTTGAAATGACCCCACGTTTTTCAAGCACCTTCGCTAGTCGATCCTGATCGATCGTGTTTAAATCCATTGGTGCACCGACTGTTGCCTTTTCTGCTGCTTGTACCGATGTTACCTGCCCACCAGGTAAGACCGGACCAACAGCAAAGGCTGCTGCCGTAATTCCAGACAACACGGCTACGCTAAGCTGTTTCTTTTTCCCCACGTGAATTGACCCCCTATGTAGTAGTGAAAAGTACGTGTTTACTATACTTTTCTGAATATTCAAATCTTAGTTTATTTTATTTCGTTAATCAATCTCTTTTAAGATAATTAGTTCTTTTCGACCAGACCTATTTTTTGGAATTTAAATTAATCAGTTTTTAAAATCACTTTCCTTTTTTGTAAAAATGACCATGTTTCATACTTTATTTCACGGTACGCTGAAAGCACTTTGATTACAGAATAAGGAGAATACAATGAGCACTTTACAACGTTTTGAACGTCACTTACTTAGAAACTATCTGATTGGTTCATTCGTCGCTGTGTTCGGCGTCGGGTGTCTGTTTATTTTTGAGACGCTTACCTTCACTGGAATAGAACAATTGACTTTAATCGGTATCATGACCGTGTCTATTAGCCTGATGTTTTTACTGGAGTACACAGTCTACTCCCGACATGTCGCTTCTTTACGCCGATTTTTTCAAAACGACATTCCTTCACTCGTCTCTTTTCAAGAAGCTTATCAAACGGTACATCGTTTTCCGGTCTTGACTGTCCGACGTATCATGGGGCCACATTTTTTAGGTCTGTCGATTCCCTCATCTTTGCTAACAGCACTCGCGATTTCTCAAGGGTGGTTACAGATGCCGTATTATTTGATTGGTCTTGCTTGTTTTGGTGCCGTTCTTGTCGCAATTCTGCATGCTTTAATTGAATTTTTTCTTACTTATCGTGTTACTGAACACATGCTACTCACACTAGAGAAGTACGCGTTCGAACACGGATTTGATTTCCCTAGAAAAACGACGGTCGTCACGCTAAGGCAAAAAATGCTCATTAGTACACTGATCATCGGTGTTTTTCCGATCATGCTGTTCGTCCTCGCTTCAGCTGTTCAGCTAACAGAAAATGAAAGCCTTCGTTCCTACTGGAGTTGGGCGACGCTCATTTTAGTCGTCATCTTATCCGTTGCGACGTTTTGTAGCTTGCTTCTCTATGAAAACATCCGTAAACCCATTGCTACTCTTCAACAAGGGATTCAAGATGTCGAAAATAATCAACTCGTCTCGTTGCCGAATCCGTATTCGGACGAGTTCTCCCACCTCGTTTCGGGTTTTAACCTGATGATGGAAGGAATCAAAAAGCGGGATACAGAAAATGAACAGTTACTCGATAGCCTGTTCACCTTATTCGCTGCGACACTGGATGCCCGAGATCCTTACACGGCAGGTCATTCTGTTCGTGTTGCCGCCTACTCAGTTGAAATCGCTACCGCTGCTAATTTACCGATTGAACAAATTGAATTGTTACGTAAGTCAGCGCTATTACACGACATTGGAAAAATCGGTATTCGGGACGATGTGTTATTAAAAGAAGGTCGTCTTACTGACGAAGAATTTCAAATCATACAGCAACATCCAGTCATCGGCGTGCACATTCTATCGCAAGTTCAACTTCCAAAGACGTTACAACCGATTCTTCCCGGGGTAAAGTACCATCACGAACGCTATGACGGAAAGGGGTATCCGGAAGGTCTTGTAGGAGAGGACATTCCACTCTTCGGTCGAATCATGGCTATTGCTGATGCATATGATGCGATGACATCCGACCGTCCTTATCGTAAGGGAATGCCCGCAGAAAAAGCCTTATCGATTTTAGAAGAAGGTATGGGCACACAATGGGACGCCACCTTTACGCGTTTATTTCTAAGCTTGAAGCGTTCGCCCGTCGAGGACGTGTCATAAGAAGGAAGGGAGTTTCTGATGCATCCAAAAATTGTTGAACGCCATGAATTTTATTTTGTTGGACTTGGACTGACTTGTGAAGAGAACGAGTTGCATACATTGATGCCGGAACTCTGGCGTGAATTTTCAAGACGTTCGCATGAGATACCTGCAAAACTGGACAGTTATCCGCTCGACATCTCGCTCGAACGACATGGAACCAAATATTCGCAATGCGTCGGATATCCTGTTTCGTCGCTCGAACAGATTCCCAAAGGTATGAAAGGTCACCGGATTCCTGCTGCACGTTATGTTTTTTGGAAGCACGAAGGACCGGATATCGAAATTTGGAAGTCATTTGAGAAAATCCAACGTTTTGCTTCAAAACAAGGAATCGAACTCGATCCACATGACTTTAAGATTGATGAGACACGAGATGACGTTCATCATCTCTATCAACGGATTCTCTGAACCATTCTCTTGAATGGTTCTTTTTTGTGCTGAAATATCTTTTACACTTAATAATTCAGTACAGGTACTACGGACTATATTCAGAAAATTCTATTTAATCCGAATGACTTATTCTCGCTTTCTTGATTCTTTGGCATAGTTAGACTCAACCCAAACAAGGAGGCGATTTATTTTGAAAAAGTTTCTCGCTACATCGCTTGTCGCAAGTGTACTTGTTGTTCCTACGGTCGTAGGTGCAGAAGGACTTCAGTCTGGTAAGCTCACAAAAGCTTCATCAGAACCCGCTGCAACGATCGTTAAAGATTTCGTGAACAAAAAAGGTGATTTCGCTGTACAGAATGTCGAAAAAGACGGATCTTCACAGATCGTACGTCTCCAACAAGAAGTGGATGGCGTCCCTGTCTTTGGTAGTGTCGTCGTCGGGAACGTTGCGAAAGACGGTACTTTGAAAGCGGTCGTAAACGATGCGGTCAACGTCAAAGGAAAACCTGGTCTCGCAAAAAAAGCGACACTTTCTGAAAAGAAAGCCATCAAGCTTTATCAAAAAGCAATCAAAGCTTCTAAATTCGAAGTCGCTCCAAAAGCAGAGCTCGTCATCTATCCAGTAAAAGATGATGCTGTCTATGCGTATAAAGTCACATCGACTGTCCTCGCTGGCAAAGAGCCATCACGTTGGACGTACTTCATCGATGCGAACTCTGGTAAAGTACTTAACAAGTTCGATCAACTCGCTCACGCAACAGGTACAGACGTTCTCGGACGCAGTGTCACATTCAACACGACACTCAGCGGTTCAACGTACTACCTCCAAGATACGACACGCGGTAAAGGTATCTACACATACGACGCGAAAAACCGTACGTCACTTCCAGGAACACTCTGGGCTGACGCAGATAACGTCTTTAACGCAACATACGATCGCGCTGCTGTCAGTGCACACGTCAACGCTGCGAAAACATATGACTTCTATAAGAACACATATGGCCGCAACAGTTATGACAATGCTGGCGCACGCTTGAACTCATCTGTTCACTATTCGACGAGCTACAACAACGCATTCTGGGATGGAACGAAGATGGTCTACGGTGACGGTGACGGTTCAACGTTCACGTACCTCTCAGGCGCACTTGACGTCGTCGCTCACGAATTGACACACGCTGTCACAGAATACTCGGCTGGTCTCGTTTACCAAAACGAGTCAGGTGCAATCAACGAAGCGATCTCTGATATCATGGGTACAGTAGCTGAGTACTCTGTCGGATCGAACTTCGACTGGCTCGTAGGGGAAGACATCTACACACCAGGAGTCAGCGGTGACGCACTCCGTTCGATGTCGAACCCAGCTGCTTACGGCGATCCTGATCACTACTCAAAACGCTACACAGGTACACAGGATAACGGTGGTGTCCACACGAACTCTGGTATCGTCAACAAAGCCGCTTACCTCCTCGGTAACGGTGGAACACACACAGGCGTAACTGTAACAGGTGTCGGTGTACCAAAACTTGGTGCGATCTACTACCGTGCTCTCACTGTTTACTTGACTCCGAACTCGAACTTCAGCTCACTCCGTGCAGCAGTCGTTCAATCGGCGAAAGACCTTTACGGTTCAACAAGTGCAGAAGCAACAGCTGCAGCGAAATCATTTGATGCAGTAGGCGTCTACTAAGAAAATCTCCTCCCAAAGGATTTTCATATTTCCTCCCGAGTGTCGGACTCGGGAGGTTTTTTGTGCAAAAAAAAAGACGAATTCGCTTGAAGCGAATTCGTCTTTCATTCATTCTTGACCAGGATCACGCGCAAGGCGTAGACGCATCTTGCCGTTATCTGGGAACACTTTTAGTTGTAATGAATCTCCCTCATACCATGTCCCATAGCTCGTATCAACGACGGGCTCACCAAGCGTTGACAGCGCGCTCGTTGAAGCGTTCGTCCAGTCGATTGCTTCAATGATTCCATCCGAGACGACGAGCAAATACCCTGCATTCGAGAAGTAATACGTATTGACGGCATCCTTTTGTGTATTACCGACAGCACCGTATTTCGCTTCGAATTCAGCAATCGGTTTTCCGAGATACTGCTCCGGCTTGTCGATGGGTTGGTTAGCAACGGCTTGCGAGAGTGCCGTAAGGACTGCTTTGTCTGATGTTCCTTTCGGTGCTTCCAAACGAACATCACTTTCCGGTAAGTACCCTTCGATACTGTCATTGAGCTTGAGATGGACCATGCCGTCTTTTGCATCTAGTACCTCATAGACATCACCTAAATCTGCTTTGTAGATGACACTACTACGACTCGTATCGCCGTAGACGTTCGCGAACGGACGCGTCACCCAAGCCGCTTGCGCATACTCCGCTGCTTTTTTCTTTGTTTTCTTCTTCTCTGTTTTCGCTTCTTTTTTATCTTTCGTCGCCGCTGTTTCTTTCTTTGACTCATCGTTTTTCGTTGCTTGATCCGTTGTTTTCGGCTTTTCAAGCGTGGATGTTGCTTGAGAAGCATCGTTATTCGTTAACATATACAACCAACCACCGACGATGAATACCGTCGCTAGAATACCGCCGAAAGCAATCCCTCGACGATTGCGTTTCTGTTTCCGTCTTTCTCGACGAGACTGTCGTTCTTTTTCTTGTTCTTGTTGGTGTTCACTCATGTATGGTTCCTCCTGAAAAGTCGACACAGTTTTTTCCCACTATACCACCAATGTTTACTCGAAATATTTAAATTTCGATGACAGTTCGACCACGATGACGAGAAGTCAGCAAGGCTTCTGCGATTTCTGGTAAGTCTTTTAGTGCTTTGACGTCGACTTCTGACGCAAGACTGACTTGCCACTCATTTGCTAAACGTTGCCATAACTTTTCTCGGTATGCAATCGGAGTTTGGACCGCATCGATTCCGATCAAACGAACGCCACGTAGAATGAAGGGATAGACTGTCAACGTCATCTCTGCTCCACCGACGTTCCCACATGTCGTCACGACACCACCATACTGTACGAAGCGAATGACGGATGCGAGTAATGGTCCACCCACCGTATCAATGACGCCGGCATATGTTCCTTTTTTTAATGGACGTTCCGTTTCTTCTAGGAACATAGCGCGGTCTAATACCTCAGCAACACCTTTTTCAAGCAACCGTTCTTGTTCTGTTCGTTTACCAGTTACGGCATGTACTGTGTATCCTAGGCGGATGAGTAAAGCAATCGCAATCGTACCGACGCCACCCGTTGCGCCTGTCACAAGGATCGGTCCTGCCTCTTTCGAGACAATTCGTGACAGTTCATCGATCGATTGTGCTGCCGTCAACCCTGCCGTTCCATGTCGCATCGCTTCTAACGGAGTGATTGCTTCCGGGAGTGGCGTCACCCACTCGGCTGGCACACGTATGTATTCTTGAAACCCTCCAGAAGTGTTCATTCCAAAATCAAAGCCATTGACGACGACGGCTTGCCCCGTTTGAAACCGTGCATCTGTCGTCTGTTCGATGTATCCTGCTGCATCAACGCCTGGTGTATGTGGATAAGATTTCGTCACCCCTCGATTACCAGACATCGATAAAGCATCTTTATAGTTGACGCATGAGTATGTGACACGAATCAGGACGTCTCCCTCTGGTAAATCATCGACATGTTTCGTCTCGATTATTCCCTCATATGATCCGTCTACTTCTCGTACGACGAATGCTGAAAAAGTGTGTTCCATGATTTCTCTCCTTTCTCTTGTGCTTCTCTATACCCTGTTGTTTCCATCGACACACTAAAAATCCCTGCCGTTTCTCAAAGAAACGACAGGGACCGGGGACGGAAAAAAGCATCAGGGTTCCATAGGTGGTCAAAGGTAACAGGTCATTCTGTCAATGGTTCGTGGTCATCGGTTTGCCGTCGCCATCTCTTCTCCACAGAGGAAAATTGAGGTCCGTCCCTTACCCTTGACGAGGAGTCTCACCGCGTCAAGGAGTTACATATAACGTCCACCGTCAAAATCAATCGTCGTCTGGTAGTTCGCAGCATTAATCGCATTGGATACTTTATGCGCTTGGCGTTCCACTTCTTCCGCTTTTAGGCGATAGGCATCGGGATCAAATAAGGCATGACGAATGATTGTCGTCCCTTCAAATCCATATTGGAACTCGCGTTTCGGTCGACTTGCAAGCATCTGATAGTTTTGTGATTTGGCCCGCAATTGGGTAGCCCACTCGATTGCTTCGACGAGCGGCATTTCTCCTTCATCTGTCACGATCACGGTGTTTAGATTCGCCGTATAGACGAGTCGATCCAAGACTCGCATATCATGACGTACGATATCCATTGCGGCTTCGACGTCGATTAAGGTCCGTCCTTGTTGCGCGGGGAGTGCTTCTCCCTTCTCTAAATCAATGAACGCTACGCGCTCCATTTCTTCGATTAGTTGATCGAGTTGCTTCCTCAAAATACTCTTTAGTTTCACGGCATCTGCTAGGTACATCATCATCTCCCCTTTCCTGTTCCATTTACGTCATTCGTTTCAAAAAGTTTCAATCAAACTGATGGAAGAAGGCTCCGAATTCTCTCTGAATCGTTTGCTTGTCCATCTCCGATATCGTAGTAGCTCGTTCTGTGTAGCGTTCTAAGAGATAGGTTTTTGTTAGGATAGGTGAAGGTTGGAATCCGATACGCAGGCACCATTCCTGAAGTGTTTCTGTATCATGTCGCTGTAAGCGGACCGGGAGTATGTGATTGAACTGGATGAGTTGTTTGCGAATCCAGGCATCTGGTAGCTCGATCGGGTTCTCAGTTGAAACAAAGTCGTTAGCTAGGGACTGTGACGGGATGTCAGCTTTTATCGATTCCTCGTCTTGTTTCTTGGTCTTTCGACGTTTCCGCCAAACGATATAGCTTATTATGACTAGAGGAAGAACAAGCAGGCTCATAAGTAGCATCGATAAGGACGATCGTCCCTTTCCATTCAAGATCTGCTCGACATTTTTGAATCCTACAATGATCACATTATTTGGTTTTCGTTTGATTTTTTTTATTGGCTCAGTCTTTTGATTCGTTTTCCAAGCACGCCCATCTTCGTCATCCTGAACAGGTTTTTTAGAAAACCATGAACGAAATGGAATATTCAGCGGTTTGCCGTTTTCTGGACAGTCTTGTTTACATAGTCTAGGTGTATCGGTCCCGGACGTTTGAACCGCTTTTGGCTTTAATGCTTGAACAACCGCTTCCGTCAGCGGCTTACCGATTCCTAATATCAGCAAAATCAGTCCGATACCCATTACGAGTCGTTTGCGAAGTGACATCAGAAGCCCACCCTTTTTAAAATCCATTATAATCCATTTTAAAATTTTATGTGTATTTTAATGGATGTTATAAAACGAGGAATGATTGTTCAAAGAGAGGGGAAAAGGGTAGACAGACCTATTTAGAGAGGGGAACCATTTCATGTTAAAACTCGATCACACGCATGATCCGTATCAAAATGCGGCGTTGATTCAGGAATACGTTGAAACGTCAACCAATGAACAAGCTGTTCGGCAAGCGGAACAACTGCTACACGATAGTGCATTCGTCGCACCACGACGTGATCCCAATCTCAGTCGGACGCTCCGTTCAATGATCTCACCATTATTTTTAACGAATCGTAATAAATATATTCTACCGTTGACACCGGCTTTCGTAACGCCACGCGATGAGATTCGTCCAAGTTGGTTCGGTCGACTCAATCATGAGTTCGAACGTTTGATTAGCGAAGTCGAACTCGTTGATGTCACCACCTACGGTGCGGTTGGTGATGGACAAACAGATGATACTCAAGCGTTCATCGACGCACTCGGTGATGGACATCGACAAGTCCATGTCCCAGCCGGTACGTACATCGTTCGAGGGATTCGCTTACCTAGTTACACGATCTTAACGGGGGCAGGAAAAGGAAAGACGATCTTAAAGATGCACGATGATTCGCCAAAAGGTCGTCGTCTCGTGACGAACCAAAATTACCTCCTCGGCAATCATCATCTGCTCGTTGAGAAAATGACGCTCGATTGGAACATTAAACGCATCGGTGACGCGAAGAAAAGCAGTACATGGGGGAATCACTCCAGCTGCCTCACCTACGCGCATGTCACCTATGGCTGGGTCTTTGATGTCGAAGCCGCCAACCCAGGACTCCACTGTTTTGATATCTCGACACCGTATTACAATTACAACGGGGACGGGGCTCGAGCGAACTTAAGTAGTTCATTCATCTGGTTCGATGGATTAACCGGTTACGGGTTCGGAGACGACGGAATCACGACGCATCATAGTGACCACCTCTTCATTTCAAACTGTTTCATGCATGACCCGAGTGGACGCGCCCATGCAGAAGGCTTTTCCAATTCAAACGGGATTGAAATCGATGATGGATCACGCGACGTCTGGTTATTCAATAACGCAACAAGCCGTTGCTTCGGTGGGCTCGAAATCAAGGCACATGCGACCTCTTCTGCCGCCTCCACCGTCAAAATCGTCGGTCATCTATCGATTGATGATCATCGTGCTTTTAACTTCCGTCACATCGGGCACCATCAAGCAAGTGATCCAACGTCTCAGACGGCTTACAATATCGTCGCAACGCGCTTGATTGCGCAGACTCCTCAGTATACGGAGTTATATGCGAATTCAAAGCCGCGTGCACTCGTCGTTTCGGCGTACCGTAATGTCGTCATTCACGATTTTACGGTACTCGGTGATCCGTATTATGACTACCAAGAACAACCAATGATCGGGATTCAATATAAGGCACGGAACGTCACGATCAGCCAGTTGAAAATGAGCGGATTCCGACAAGCTAAAACGGATATTCAAATCTTTGGTGGAGAAAACGGTGCTGAGGATGTACGCCTTCGTGATATTCGAATCGAGGATTCCGCCAAGCACGGGATTACGATTGGTCCTGACATCACTCGCGTTAAGTTAACGAATGTGGCACTCAAAGGAGACGGGACAGTTGGCTTGAATGCCAAATCGGAACCGGAGATGGAACGTTTCATTGCGACTGGATTTAAAGTACCGATTCGGGCCCAGTCGACGCAAGCATGAACAAAATGACAAGATGGACCGCACCGCAGTCCATCTTGTCATTTTCATTGTGATCGAATATAGGCGAGAACACGTGTATCAATCGCACGATCTTCTTGTTCGCGCATCTCAAAGTTTTCTGTATGCAGATATGTCCGGAACGCGTCTGCGAAATCACCTCGATAACCAAGAGCTAATAATTTATCCATCAACTCTGACTCAAGCGCATCATCAATCGGCTTGATTTCTTCTGGCTTACTCGGTTGTAGGTAGAGCGTATGCAGTTGATAGATGCGCTCGAGTTCTTCAATTGGACTCGGGTGATCGTCAACACGTAAGTCAATATAGCGGTCGTTAAATCCGCCGTATCCGCCACCTTCTTTGACGACGAGCAGTGCTGCTGATTGCATCCCGCGTGAATCACCACCTGCAGCTTGCCCAGCTGCTAACGCACGCAATAATCGTTCTGCAAGCGGACCTTGCGTCGATTCAAAGACGCGTGCCATCTCTTTGACCGTATTGCCGTCTACGAGGATATTACCTTGCGCCGCAAAATGTTTCCCGGCGATACCGCCTGCCCAGTCATTACATCCTTCTCCCGTGAATGTCGCACTCTTTCCTGTAGCATCGATGATCCCGACTTGACGATCGGCTCGCCCTTCGTCTGCTTCCGTCAATCGCCGTAACACTTCGTCAGCAGAAGCGCCTTGTTCGATCATCCGTAACCCTTCTGGACCATACGTCGTGTTCGCAAACGATTGTGTCGCGACAGCACCTACTCCCGCCTTCGCAAACGGTACAGCACTCCCGACCGCTAAAAATTTCGACTGAACGGCAACGCCCCACGCTTGTTCTTTTTCACAATAACCGACGATTGAATATGTCACTTCAGTTCCCCCTTTAGTCATTCTCTATCCGTTCGTGATAACGCTTCCCGATTCCTGCAACGAAAAAACCTTCCGGACGTCTGTCCGGAAGGTCAACATCATTGAATACCAAGTGTTACAGCAAGTAATAAGGCGGCACATGCTAAGGCAATCCAGATCGCGAAGAGCTTCCAGACGAAACGAAGCCATTTTTCATAAGGAATTCCTGCAATTGCGAGAAACGCCATCAAATGCGCACTCGTCGGGAAAATCATGTTCGTCAGTCCATCTCCATATTGAAATGCTAAGACAGCGACTTGACGCTCGATTCCGAGTAAATCAGACAATGGTGCCATGATTGGCATCGTCGTCGCCGCTTGTCCACTCCCCGATGGAATGAAGAAGTTCGTAATCAGCTGAACGACGTACATCCCGATGACGGCGAAGAACGTCGGTAAATGTCCTACAGCATTCGATAAGCCGTAAATGACCGTATCAATGACACGTCCTTCTTCGAGAATGACGACGATCGCACGGGCAAATCCAACGATCAATGCACCGAACGTTACCGCTTTCGCACCGTCAATCAAACTTTCAAACGTCCCATTCACACCAAGTGTGACGATTCCTGCCACCATCCCGATGATGAGAAAGGAAGCTGTCAATTCTGTCAAATACCAGCCCCACTCGAAGATTCCGATGACATTGAGTGTGATACCACCGATTAAAACGAGTAAGACGAAGGCATGACGTTTCGAAAAGCGTGAAATCGTCGTCGCTGCTTCTTCCGCACGACTTTGTTCAAGATCATGAACTAAACTACGCGTTGGGTCATGCTTGACCTTCCGAGCGTAGTTCATGACATAAAGAATCGTTACGATTAAAAAAACGACATAGACAGCGGTCCGATAACCGAGACCACTAAAGAGTGGAACTTCGGCAATCGATTGAGCAACACCTACCGTAAATGGATTCAACATCCCACCGGCAAAACCAACGGCCGCTCCTAAACTGACAATCGCGGCTCCTGTCATCGCGTCATAACCGAGCGCACGCGCGAGCATGATCCCAATCGGTACGAAGATGATCGTTTCTTCTGCCATACCAATCGTCGCCCCAGCAATCGAAAAGACGAACATCGTCATCGGAATCATGATGTGCCCCTGTTGACCAAACCTGCGAATCAATTGATTGATTCCTGCTTCAATGGCGCCTGTTTGACGAATGATTCCGAAGACACCACCGACTAAGAAAATATAAAAGATGATCGCGGCGCCTGCTTCCATTCCTTTAGGGATCGCTTTAAATAAACCAAAGAGATTGACCGGTGCAGATTCTACTGCGCGATACGTACCATCGATGACGACAGTCTGTCCGTCCTGCTTTTCACGATCGAATTGTCCTGCTGGGAGCGTATACGTCAAGATGACTGAGATGATGAGAATTGCCATAATGATGGCATATGTATGAGGCATCTTGAAGAATGATCGCTTCGACTCTGGTGCATCCGTTCGTTCATTCATGATAAAAGCCTCCTTTGTTGTGTCTTTATCAGAATAATGCCCTATTCAGGGAAAAACTAACAGTTTCAATGAAATGTCATAGGATTGTAAAAGAAAAGTGGAATACTTCTAACTAAAGTCTCGATAAAAATAGATGTTCTGAACAATCATATCGTATGAAACAAAAAAGGAAGATATTCTAGGTCATGAACCTAGAATATCTTCCTTTTGATGTGTTAGGTCAGTTGCTTACAATCATGCTTGGAACGATTGAACGTCTAACGGTTTAGCAAGAGCCGTTTGAGCAAATGCAACGAATTGTCCGAAATGAGCACTTGTGTTGTGTGCTTCGATTGCAGCTTGATCTTCCCATTTTTCAATCATCATGAAGACATTTTCGTCTTCTGTGCTTTGAAATAGATCATAGCCGATGTTTCCTGCTTCATTGCGTGATGCTTCCACTAATGCTTTTGTCGCTTCTAAAAATTCTTCTCGTTTTGCTGGTTGTACTTCTAATTTTGCTTCGATGGCAATCATCGTAAAGCCTCCTTTGAAATTTCGTTAACTTAAGCATCTTAGCACCTCCCAATTCGTTATGCCATAAAGATGCTCGGACGATTGATGATATTTAATTACGGGTAATTACAGAGGTAATTATTACTTTGTGCCACATCAAAGAAAGGAGCAACGAAGATGCGCTTGGAGGTATTTTATTTTGAGGATGACGGACACATTCCAAACAACCCTACTTTTCCAGTATTGATTTATCGGCATGTGTTTGACGAAACCTCACGGATTGAACAGACTTTCCATGCACACGACTGGCGTAACAGCTGGGTGGATGGCATTTTTGACTTTCATCACTATCATAGTATCGCGCACGAAGTAATCGGTATTCTTGAAGGACACGCGACCGTTCAACTCGGCGGTCCGCTCGGTAAGACGTTCACTTTAACGAGCGGAGATGTTCTTTTACTTCCTGCTGGCACCGGACACAAAGCACTCGATACGAGTCGACACTTTCGAGTGATCGGTGCCTATCCGAACGGTCAACACTACGATACGTTGACCGGCAACGCGAATGAACGCCCTGATAATTTAAAACGAATTGCTCAAGTCGTGCGCCCAAATCAAGATCCTGTATTCGGCGATCACGGTCCCTTGTTTGAGCATTGGTGACGTCTCATTCTCTTAAAGAAGACGTTTTTGTTCGCAGTTGGCGTGGTAAACCCTACTATTGTCTCTCTACTTAAAGGAGGAAAATCGATGAACGCAACAGAAAAGACGTTGATACTTGCTGCATTGAAGCAAAAAACGGTGACGTTTCCCGATCAGACACATGTACGCGCACTCGGACAAGGCACATGGCGGATGGGAGAAGAGTCGGAGAAATATGAGGCTGAAATCGAAGCGCTCCGTGTCGGACTCGACAGTGGGATGGAACTCATCGATACAGCAGAGATGTATGGAGAAGGTGCTTCTGAAGAATTGATTCGTGACGCGATCGCAGATCGACGCGAAGAAGTCTTTCTCGTCTCGAAAGTCTACCCACATCGCGCCGGTGGAGAAGCGTTAAAGAAAGCTTGTTCCGAAACGCTTAAACGCCTTGGTACGGATTATCTTGATCTCTATCTCCTGCACTGGCGTGGTGATATTCCCCTGAAAGAAACCGTCGAAGGACTGGAAGCCTTAAAACAAGAAGGCAAGATTCGCCGTTGGGGTGTATCAAACTTTGACGTATCAGACATGAAAGAACTGTTGGCGCTGCCAAACGGTGATCAGTGTGCTGTCAATCAGGTACTCTATCACCTCGGCTCACGCGGAATCGAGTACGAACTGCTCCCGTTACTACGCGAGCATGGTATTCCAGTGATGGCGTATTGCCCACTAGCTGAAGGTGGTTCATTACGCGATCAACTCTTAAATCATCCGACCGTCGAAGAACTCGCTGAAACACACGGTGTTGATCCAGCACAGATCCTACTCGCATGGGTCATTCGTGAAGGCGACGTTATCGCGATTCCAAAGGCAGGACAAGCCCATCACGTCGAAGCGAACGGTCGCGCCGCACTCCTGAATTTAACAGAGGAAGAACTCGCCGCACTCGATCAAGCGTTCCCAGCACCTACACAAAAAGAACCACTCGATATCGTTTAAGGAGGTCATTTTCATGACAAAACATGTTCAACTCGGTCAATCTAATCTATTCGTTCATCCAATCGGTCTCGGTACGAATGCCGTCGGTGGACATAACTTATATCCGAACCTTGACGAACAGGCTGGACGCGATCTCGTCCGCGTCGCCTTAAAACAAGGGATCAACTTCCTGGACACTGCATTCATCTACGGACCAGAACGTTCGGAGGAACTCGTCGGTGAGGTCTGGAATGACACGGTCGCTCGAGAAGATGTCGTCCTCGCAACGAAAGGTGCGCATCAGTTTGTTGACGGGAATGTCGTCATGAACAACTCACCAGACTTTCTCCGTCAATCGGTCGAAGAGAGTTTAAAACGTCTTAAGACAGACTATATCGATTTGTATTACATTCATTTTCCAGATGAATCAACACCGAAGGACGAAGCAGTTGCTGCACTCGCAGAACTGAAAAAAGAAGGGAAAATCCGCGCAATCGGTGTCTCGAATTTCTCACTCGAGCAATTGAAGGAAGCGAACAAAGACGGACATGTCGATGTCTATCAAGGGGAATATAATCTATTCAAACGGGACGCAGAAAAAGAACTTTTACCGTACATCGTTGAGAACGGTATGTCGTTCGTCCCTTACTTCCCACTCGCTGCTGGATTATTGGCAGGGAAATATACAAAAGAGACGACGTTTGATGATTTACGAAAAAACGATCCTTTGTTCCAAAAAGATGTTTTCGAACAAAATCTCGCAAAAGTCGATCAATTGCGTCCGATTGCAGAAGCGCAGGATGCGGAAGTCGCACACATCGTACTCGCATGGTATTTGGCACAGGACGGCATCGATGCCATCATTCCGGGTGCAAAACGACCGGATCAGGTGACGGATACGTTGCGTACGTTAGATGTTCAGTTGTCGCAAGACGATATCAAAAAAATCGATCAGATCTTTAGCTAACGTGCTGCTTCCTCATGCAGATGAGCAGAAAAGGCGAAAAATCTTGCTGAACTTCGTATGATGGAGGCATGGAGGCGATTGATCATGAAGCACCACTTTCATTTAACCGCAGACTGGCCGGGTAATCGTAATGACGTCGGTCAGATCGAGACGGGTGAGTTAAAAACAAAAATCTCAATTCCGGATGCCATGGATGGTCCGGGTGTTGGCACGAATCCAGACGAAATGTTACTTGGGGCTGCTGCTACGTGTTATATCATCACGCTTGCCGCGATGCTCGAGCGTAGTCACATTCCTAAAGTCTCGTTAACGATGGAATCTGAAGGTATCGTCGATGTCACGAACGGTGTCTTCACATATGATGCGATCATTCATCGTCCGAAACTTTTATTACCATCCGATCTGTCAGATCGTGATATGGAGAAGGCGCGACGCCTTGCTGAAAAAGCAGAAGGCTCATGTATGATTACGCGGGCACTAGCTGGTAATGTCAAAGTATCGCTTGAGGCTGTCGTGGAGAGAATCACAAATTAACAAACAAAAATCATCGTTTAACTTTTTAGTTAAACGATGATTTTTTACTTTATTTATCTATTTATTGGTATATTATTGATGAATTACTCATTATAAATACCATTTACTATCATTCGGAGGATAACTATGTCTTATTATGAAACACTACGTTCTTCAACTGAAACTAACTCACAATCCGATACCACAAGTGTCTCTGTACCAGCACATGACTATACAACAGAATTGCTTACGCATCTTAATCAAGTACTATATCAATCTTTAGACCATTTACAAAAACAAGATAAATCTGATCAAATGGTTGAAACGGTCAATGAATGGCTCCTGCATTTAAATCAACCTCCGATCGACTCGCCGCTTCATCGTGAACTCACTACTAGCACAACACATGCTTTACCTACACAATATAAAAATTCTTTGCGTGCTTGGGAACTCATTGCTCCTGGCCAACTTGAACAAGAACAGTTATTGCATCATATTAATCAAGAATTATGGACAGCATCTGCTGCTGATTGGATGGTGAGTTTTACACGACATTCTGGAATCCAGACGCTTATCCCAGCCTTAAAAGAAGCAGAAGCTCAAAATAAACCAATCCGCATTTTGACTTCATTTTATATGAATATTACAGAAGCGAAGGCTATCCGACAGTTGATGGAATTCAGTAATATCGAAGTAAAAATTTATGAACCGATTAAAAAAAATCATGCGTTCCATCCGAAAGCCTATTTATTTTCTCGTCCTGATCAGTTGGATAGTGCTATTGTTGGGTCCTCTAATTTATCAAAGTCGGCTTTAACACACGGTCTGGAATGGAATATTCGTATACCTTCTACACCCGTCACAACATTAGTCACTCAAGCGAAAAGCTTGTTTGAACAGCTTTGGAATAGCCACGAAGCTACTATATGTACAGAAGAATTATTACTTCAATACGAACGGTACCAACGAGAAACACCACCTATAAAATCATTTTCTATCCGCGATAAAATTGCCGAAACCGCTGTCGATTACACCGTTATTGAACCAAACCTCATGCAGATTCCGGCTTTAGAAGAACTGGATCGTTTGCGTGAGCGAAAAGAAACAAAAGCAATGGTCATTGCGGCAACAGGAACGGGGAAAACGTACTTAGCAGCATTTGATGTACGTCAAGCTCAGGCTAAAAAGGTATTATTTGTTGCACATCGTGGAAAGTTACTATCACAAGCTGAGCATACATTTAGGCAAGTTTTTTCAAATGAAAGTTATACATTTGGTAGATATTCAGGATCACAACAAATTCAAGATGCACAATTTACCTTCGCTACGGTTCAAACACTTTCAAAAGAGGTTCATCTTAATCAATTTTTACAGGATACGTTTGACTACATCATTATTGATGAATTCCATCACGCTTCATCTTCTTCTTACCAAAACATTCTTAACTATTTTACACCTCAATTTTTGCTTGGCGTAACGGCAACACCAGAACGAATGGATGGTCAAAATATCTTCCAGCTTGTTGACTATAATGTTGCTTACGAAGTACGTCTGTATGATGCTTTAGCACAAGATTTACTTTCACCATTCCATTATTTTGGGATTCAAGATGATGAATCGATTGATTATTCTCTTATTCCTCAACAAAACGGCTTTTATGTAGAACAAGATCTTGTTGTTGCACTCGAACGATCAACACGAACAGATTATATTATTGAAATGATTCGTAAATTTGGATTCAGTGGTAATCAAGCTGTTGGTTTAGGATTCTGCGTCAATATCAATCATGCAGAATTTATGGAGCAAGAATTTAAACGACATCAGATTGAAGCAATGGCTGTTACAAGTAAACAGTCCGAAGATGAACGCGAAGAGGCCATTCGCCGACTAGAGGACGATCAAGATCCACTGCAATATATTTTTACAGTTGACTTGTTTAACGAAGGAATTGATATTCCAAAAGTCAATCTAATGCTATTTTTACGTCCAACGGAGTCTCCTACTATTTTTATTCAACAATTGGGGAGAGGCTTACGTAAACATAGCTCAAAAGAATTTGTTACGATTTTAGATTTTATCGGAAATAGTCAAAAGGCTTTTGTTGCACCACTTGTGTTGTCTGGTCAACAATCGTTTCATTCTATTGATCGTTATAAAATTGCTACTGCTGTAAAACAGCATTTTCCGATTTTACCGGAAGGGTCTTTAGCCATTCTAGATTCAATTACAGAAAGATTTATTATTGAACAAATGAAAAAAATAGAGTTTTCAGCTAGCAAACAGCTCCGTGAAAGTTATCAAAGACTGACACGCATGATCGGAAATCCTCCAAGTTTAAATGATTTAGTTACGCATAAAGACGCACCAGCTATTGAAAGTATTGTTCAGCAATGGAGAAGTACATTACGTCTTAAACAACTTGAAAAACATGCTACCAAGGAAGAATTACGTTTATTACAAGATGATACTACACGCAAAATTGTTGAACAGCTCGAAGGACTATTCCCAATTCGTGAGCCCTTCAGTTTATTGATTTTAAAACATTTACTAAATCATCCTTCTGCTTCAGTACAAGATATTGAACAAGAAGTTTTCAAAGAATTCGCCTTATCGACGAATCGCTCTTTTTTAAAGCGACCTATTATTCATCATCTTTTTGAACGCTGGTCTACTGCGTTTAAAAATGATCGTATTCAATTGCTAGATGCTGTATCAGAAGAGCGCTATCGCTTTTCAAATACAGTCGTCCAAGCACTTCAACAATCAACTGAATTACGTTCATATATGATGCATTTAATCCAAGCAGGTCTACTTGCATTTCATCAACTACCAGATCGAATTAATTGGTTGATCGAAGACCAGGCGTTTCTATTACATCAAACATACAATCGTTCTATTATCCAACGCCTTCTCTGTTCACCAAGTCAGGAAGGTTCTTGGCGTGAAGGCGTAGCTCAAGCTGGTGACGACTACATTTTATTTGTGAATTTACACAAAGATGAAGCCATTAATGAGCAACTAAAATATAACGATTATTTCTTAGATCAATATCGTTTCCATTGGCAGTCTCAAAGTAATGCAACTGCTACAGGTAAAGCCGGTACTTTATATCAAAACCATGAGAGCGAAGGAATTCGTATTCATTTGTTTATGCGTAAAGCAGATAAAGAACAAGGAAAAACGCTACCGTTCACATACTTTGGCCAGTTAAAGCATCTTCAAAGTACAGGCTCTAAACCGATTAGTGTGACTTGGTCACTTCATTCTCCACTATCAATTGAACTGTTTAAGGAGTGGCAAACTCTTTCTTAATGTACTCAACTGCAGGAATATCGGCAGGAGCCCATTCAAGCTGATCAAGGTCTGAAACAGACACCCAGCGAAGCTCTGCATGTTCTACAGCAATCGGTTCTCCTGTTACGATTTCAGCTTCAAACGTATGAAGCGTAACAATAATAGCATCGTACTCATAAGTCGTTTTTTCTACGGGGTGTTTAACCTTAATATTACATTTTAACTCTTCATTGATCTCGCGAATTAAAGACTGTGATGGCGTTTCATGTAACTCAATTTTCCCACCAGGAAACTCCCATAAGTTTGGTAATGACATCTTGCTACTACGAAGTGCGCATAAAATTTCATTACGATGGTTGCGAATAACCGCTCCCACAACTTGAACATGTTTTTTCATTTTTTTCACTCCAAGTTATTATAAGTTTTATGATCTTTGCTTATCATAACAAAAACCGTTATTCCTTTGACTCATACAAGGGATAGCGGTTTTATTTTATATCTAGTTATCCACATGTGGATAACCCCATTTATGGTATACTAATGGCACTTATCCACAAGTAGAAATGAGGAAATTAGATGTCCCGTGAACTCTATCCCATCGTCGTCAAACCCGAATGGATTGAAACGATTCAAAGCGGTTATCCCGCGTTACGCAAGGAAATGTTCGAGTCCTTGCAACATGTCAAAGATGCAGGCGGACTGCTTCATCTGATGACAGAACATAAAGAATACCTCGCGACTGGCTATTTTGGCAAGCAAGAAAAAGGTGTTGGTTGGACACTCTCGATGGATGAACAGGACACGATTGATGTTGCTTTCTTCAAACAGCTTTTTGAACAAGCTCTAGACAAAAGAAACGATTTTTTTGAAGAAGAGTCCGAAGCTTTCCGTATCTTTAATGGTGCAGGTGATGGTATCGGTGGACTGTCGATTGATTGTTATGACCATCATTACCTCATCACATTCGAAAATGAGGGAATCTATACATTTCGTCCAATGATTCTTGAGGCGTTTGAATCGCTTGTTCACTATAAGAGTATTTATGAAAAACGCGATTTTCTCATCGATCTCCAACCCGTCAAAGGCGACGATTTTTTAGTAGGGGAACGTGGTGATTTTCCAGAAATGCTGCAGGAACTTGAGGCACGATATGCATATGATCTTGACGCAGGCATGCGGACAGGCTTCGATATCGCGCAACGTGAACTCCGTAAAGTTCTGATGGATTCAGTGAAAGAAAAGAACGTACTGAATCTCTTTTCTGATACAGGAACTTTGACAGTAGCTGCACTTCAGGGTGAAGCCTCTCAAACAACAAGTGTTGATTTCTCGACACGTAGTCGAAATAAGACAATAGATAATCTTGCGTTGAACAGTTTTACTCCTGAAAAACAAACAATTTTAATCCAAGATGCGTTCGACTATATCGAACAAGCAGATAAAAAGACTCGTTTTGACGTCGTCTTGTTCCATCCGCCCGTACAAGTCAATACACGGACGCGTCAGTTTCGAACGGAGCAGGATCTTTCCCTTTGGATCCAAAAAGTTATTCATTTGACGAATCGCGGAGGACTCCTTGCGATTACGACAGACAGTCCTGCTCTTGATGCTTCACAATTGAAAAAAGCTGTAGAGCAGGCCTTCAACAAATTGCGCCAAAAATTCGAGGTTGTTTGGGAGCAACCGGAGCAGAAAGATTTCCCGATTCCTCCTTCCATGCCGCAACTCGCTCCAAAAAGTATTCTTGTTCGCCGTAAATGACGTGTTATCTAAAAAATCCGCTACCGAAAATTTCAGTAGCGGATTTTTTATTTTTTTAACAGGAAATGTAAAATAAATGGAGAATCATTTTTTAAGACTTGAATGCACACTTACTTTACCAAAATGTGATGTCTGATCAAATCGTTGATAGAGATCATTTAACGCATCATGCTCATAAGGAATCTGCTCTTCAATCCGAATCTCGATTATACTTTCTTCTACTAATTGTACAAGTTCTGCTAGATGCTTTTGCTGTTGCTTCATCTCATCCGTTTTTCCTTTGAGTAACGGAAGCGCAACGAACACAGCTTCAAGTGATAAGGCTTTACTATGCATCATCGTTAAATCTTGCGTTGTCCGTGTTGCGATTGAAACGATGCGTCCACGCTCTTTTGCGAGTATGAACGATTCTTGCAAATGATCGCCACCGACTGTATCAATGATGACATCAAATCCGTCGAGATTCAGTCGTTTGATCAACGCTTCAGCTGATTCTTCCTTGTACCGGTGAACGCGAATTCCTTTCGCTTCTAGCCAAGCTGCCTTCTCGTCAGAAGAGGCACTTGCTGTGACGTCACATCCATAATGACGAGCGAGTTGAACGGTCAGATGTCCTACCCCACCTGTTCCTCCTGCTACATATATACGGATACCAGGTTGAATCGCGATTCGCTCCTTTAAAATCTCCATCGCCGTCAACCCGATCACCGGTAAACACCCAGCAACTTCAGCCGAGACTCCTTCCGGCCGCAAGACTGCCATCTGTTCAGGCACAAGCATTTCCTCTGCCAACGCACCGGCACGTGTTCCAAGTCCACCACCGAATGCGACGATACGATCGCCGATAGAAAAAGACGTCACACCCTCGCCGATTTCAATGACTCTCCCCGTTACATCGCCCTGGAGAATTCCAGTCGTCGATGCCGCTGCCACATGTCCGAAGAACATCTTCGTATCAAGTGGATTGATGCTCGATCCCTCGACTTGAATGCGTAATTCGTACTTCCCCGCTTTTTCAGGTGTGACGTCTTTTTCTGTAAGTGATGCGTCTTTTCCGTACTGATCGACTACGAATGCTCTCATGAAAAATTCCCCCTTATCGTTATTAGTCTATCATGATTCAAAATTCTCTCACATTAGGTCTTCATGCTATGATGAATATATCTTATGACGAGAAGGGACGTTTTTGATTTGAAACAAGAATTGATTGATCGTCTTACTACATACGTGAAAGTCGATACACAGTCGAACTATGAAAGTACGACAGTTCCAACGACTGAAGGACAATGGACACTGGCTCGATTGCTCGTAGAGGAATTAAAAACAATTGGCATGGAAGAAATAACTGTCGATGACAATGGTTATGTCATGGCAACATTAGCTGCCAACACAGACGCAGACATCCCAACAATCGGTTTCCTCGCTCACCTCGATACGGCAACGGACTTCACAGGCACGAATGTCCGTCCGCAACTTGTCGAATCATATGACGGAAATCCGATCACGTTAAGTGAAGTACCATCCGTGATTCTATCACCAACTGATTTCCCAGCATTAGGCAACTATGTTGGTCATACGTTGATGACGACAGATGGGACGACATTACTCGGTGCCGATAATAAAGCCGGTATCGCAGAAATCATGACAGCGATGCACTATCTAATCACACATCCAGAAATCAAGCACGGTCGTATTCGTGTTGCCTTCACACCAGACGAAGAGATTGGTCGCGGACCACATCATTTCAACGTCGAAGCCTTCGATGCAACGTACGCCTATACGGTTGATGGGGGACCACTTGGAGAACTGGAATACGAAAGTTTTAATGCAGCGGCTGCTAAAATCGTCTTCCACGGAACGAATGTTCATCCGGGAACAGCGAAAGATAAGATGGTCAATTCGCAGAAGCATGCGATGGCGTTCCACGATCGTCTGCCTGGAGAGGAGTCTCCTGAATTCACGGACGGTTTCGAAGGATTCTTCCATCTGATTTCGTTTGACGGTTCTGTTGAAAAGACAACGCTCAACTACATTATTCGTGATTTTGATCGTGAAGCATTCGAAGGGCGCAAACACTTCTTGTCTGCACTCGTTGAGGAATGGAATAAAAAATATGGTGCTGGTAGTGTTGAAATTGACTTACATGATCAGTACTACAACATGCGTGAAAAAATCGAGCCTCATATGCAAATCGTCGATATCGCTCATGCAGCGATGGAATCTCTTGATATCGAGCCAATCATCAAACCAATACGTGGTGGAACGGATGGATCACAACTTTCTTACATGGGTCTTCCGACGCCCAACATCTTCACTGGTGGCGAGAACTACCACGGTAAGTTCGAATTTATCTCCGTTGATAACATGGTGAAAGCGACGCAAGTCATCATCGCCATTGCTAAAGGTTTCGAACAAACCTCACGCTAATCAAAAAGCAGATTCTCAGCTCTGAGAATCTGCTTTTTTCATGCTTGGCGTTGCTGTTTTTTCAAACGATAGATATAACCGATTAATAGGAAGATGATTAAGGTCGATGCAATCATGAGTTCCTTCGACCATTCTCCGACGAATGAATTAGAATTTTCTTCGATATCTCGATCGGGTATCTGTTCTTTCATCTGATTCGCTTGACGCTTTGTAACTTTAAAGCTATCTTTCCACTTCCATGTCTTTTCTTCTCCTTCAACGCGGATACTAATATGATACGTGCCAGGTTCTAGGATTCCTGTCGTTTCAATCGGTGTTTTCATATAAATCGATGGTGCGAATCGAACGTCCATTTGTTTTCGAACCACGACTTTTTTTCCTTTCGTGACGATTGCTTCGAATTTCATCGTTTTACTAATGGTCGGTGCTTGATTCGCTAATTTAACGAAAACAGTAGGTCTTGAAAAAGAGGACTTTGCCTGCACTCCCTCATATGTGATGACGGGTGCAGTCTCTTTGATTGAAGAACGAACTTTTAATCCAATGACGTAGGAATGACGATTTTGAATGCCGATTGTATTGTCGTTGGTCGTTTCACCTTCCGGCTTGCTCTCAATCCGAATACCGGCAAGCAATGTCCCATCCAACTCATTTGACACTTCAAGTGGTAAAGAAACGATTTTCGATTCTCCGCCTTTAATGAATGTTGATTGCGTATTCGGCTTAATGAGATCCGTCAACGAAGTCGATGCTAATGGAACGGATTTTTTCTGATCATAGACGATCAAACCGTTATTATTCGTTGTAGCATTTCGGATTGAAGTTAAAAACGTATGATCAGCGGGTCCATGATTATAGATTCGAACTTGAAGATTCGTCTTTTGTTGCGCTGTCATCCTTAAATCGAAATAGGTCACACCGGAATCGACCTGATACGCATTCGGAACCGCTTCGACCGAAAAATTAACACGATCTTCCGCGAAACTATCTGAAGGTGTCATCCAGACAAAGAATCCATAAAGCAAAACGATTAGACAACCGACTCCCCATCGTTTCATCTCTCTCCCCCCATTTTTCTCATCAATTTACGACGTCAGAGAGCGTCCAATCGAGCGTAGCAGTGTGTGTTCCTTCGACCTGAGCGTTGACAGGGACGTTCAGCGTAATGCGTTCGTTATCCGTCCCGTTTCCCTTCCAATAAATTTGCCACGTCGAAAACGTTCCAGCAGCTGATGCTAGAATAACTTTTGCATCTCCCGGATTACCAGGTGTTAAGGTAATATCGCCTGTAGTAGGTTTTGCGGTATTCGACATTCCAATCAAGGTTTGTACATCACCCGCATTGATCGTTAACGTTGATCCAGCCAAGGAATCTTTCCCACCACTATCTTTAAAGGTGCTGAGTTTTACTTTGACATCCCATTTCGTAGAGAGAATACGTCGATCCGTTACTTGTAAAAAGGGCTTTTGATCTTTTGCTTTAAAAAGTGCTTTATTAACAAGTAATTCGTTCGAGCCAAAATTGAAGTTAGGCGCATAATCGAGTGTGAGCGGTCCTGTGTTTCCGGTTGGTGTATTTCCTCCGTTATCCTGAGGTTTATATGGAGTATTCGGGTTTGGTGAGTCTGGATTGACGATGATAGGTGCTGCATTCGTCGTAAATGTGATTTCAGCCTTGGATGTTCCCGTTGAGGTGTTTGCAGCCCACGCAGAAGTCGTTCCTAACATGAAAGCAGTACTTATCAAGATTGTTGAAAAAGCAAAGCGTTTTTTCATCTTTGTTCTCCCCTTTTCATGGTGCATTGACTAAACTCCATTGAATGTCTGCGCTATACGATAAAGGTTTCGGATATTTTCCTGTTAAATCGAGAACAATGCCTTCATTTTCAGCGTACGTCAAAGGTGTCTGATTCGAACTCGCTGACATCGTTCCCGTAGCCACTTCAATAGCGGTTGCTTGCAGCAATTGGGTTTTCGAAGCGGTCTTAAAATAAAGAACATCAGTTAAGACATCACCTGTTGTACTCGTTAAAGGACGACTGAGACTTGCTTGTAACTTCCAGTTAGATCCTGTGGCGTTTTCGTGAGAGATCGCAATCGTCATTGGGGATAAACGAGGAATAATCTTCTCTTGCCCCGTCAACTCATGACTACCGAAATCAAGAGTGTTCGGAGTCGTCAAACGAAATGTTGAGCCAATCATTAAATCCGCTGATGCTGTACTATTACTTAAAATACTTAAATCAATCGCTCCATCGATGACAGCACTTTTAAATGTATATTTGTTTGTAGAATTGATATTTAAATTGTTTATTTCGAAAACCAGTTTATAGTCGATATTGTTTAATAACCCTAGCAACCCTACCGAAATGATCGAAGACGTATTCCAATAAATTAAATTATTTATCTTATCAATGGTAACATCTTCCTTTTTAACAATATTTCCTGACTTGGAGTATTCTAAATAAGCACTCTCTGTTTTAATTTTATCCATGATACTTGGTGGAATAATAAAAACAATATATTGTTTATCAGAAAGCCCCAATCCCAAACTAAGAAGTGCGGAAAATCGATTCGTTAATTCAATCGTTTTTCTAGTACCGTCATTTTCAATTTGAACCTCTTGGTAGCTTGCGGTTAAGCTTGAAGTACCTAATAAACTTATGGAAAGTAAGTTAGGAACTACTGTATTTTTTCCTTTGTCTGATTTCGATGTTTCAGAATTAGGTGTGTTTTCTTCGTTGTCATTTGACTGAGGTTGCTCAATTACTGTTGTTTCGTCTTCTTTAGTTGGCGAAGTCTCAGGTGTCGTTGGGTCTTCGTTCTCAGGTGGGGATGTCTCGGATGTCGGTGGATCTTCACTCTCAGGTGGGGATGTCTGCTCTAGTTCTAAGAGTTCTTCGCATTGTATCCGTTCTTCTTTCTTCAACAAGTCCTCTTTCATTGGATCATTCAACGTCTCTTCACAAAACGATGACGTCAAAGGGTTTGGTATTTCTAGCTCCTCAATCGTCGCATGACTGTGCGGAATCGAAAAACTTGTCGCAAATAGAATCATGAAGATAATAAATGTATTTGGTGATCGATTTTTATACAAAAATTATCCCCTCCTATTTCAATTAAACCATCCTCTTTTACGTTCGTTTTCCTTCTAAATAAGGAAATTAAACCATAAAATTTACATTTAAAAGATATAAAATAAAAATTTTTTTATCTATATACTAAAATTTAGTAACATATCTATCTCTAATCTACTGATTTACTATTAAAGCATAAAAAATAGACCTAAAAATTAGGTCTACTTTATTTCTTTTCTTCTGTTGTAGCATCTGGAATCGGTAATTGAACCATACTCCCTGATCCGCTAACGAGTGGTGACTTCCCGTCCCACTTCTTGACGGCTTCATATTGAATCATTTCTTCCGTCAACGTCTTTTGTAATTCTTTTTGAGCTTTTGCCAAACCTTGCGCTTCGATCAAACGGGCATCGGCTGCCCCTTTGGCTTCGACGCGCAGACGTTCTGCTTCTGCTTTTGCGATTTCAAGATCTGTTTTCTTTTTATCGAGTTCCTGCGATGCTTTGACACGTGCATCAATCGCTTCCTGTGTCTTCTCATCTGGTTTTGGCGCACCAAGTGCGACATCTTCAATGATGAAACCAATCTCTTTGACGTCTTCCGCAAACTGCGTTTGAATGCTCGTCGAAACGTTTCCTGACTTTTCACCAAATAGTTCAAGGACCGTGACTTTCGAGATCTGCTCACGTGATGCGTCATAAAGACGTTGTTTCAAATAACCTTTTGCAATCTCATCGATTTCGATCGGTCCGAACTTGTTGAAGACTTTCGTCACCTTATCCGGTGAGACGGAGAAGCTGTATGTAAAGTCGACGACGATGTTTTTTCCGTCTTTGGTCGCAAGCGTCATGTTTTCAAGCGACTTCGTCTGTGTCCGAATCGGGTACTCCGTCACACGCGTGATCGGTGAAACGACATGCCAGCCTTGTGAGAGCGTCTCGTCTTTAACACCACTTGATGGTGTATAGACGACACCTACTTGTCCGGGTTCGATTTGTTCGACGATAAACGGTGTCGTTGCCAGTAACGCTAATACGAGCACACCGGCAATGATCATCGATGGGCGGATTTTTTTCTTCGGTTTGATTTCTCTCATTCTGAATCTCCTTTATCGATTTTTTCTTGGATATAGCGGTAGAGTTCCATGCCAAGCAAAACGATGAGGGCGAAAAATAATACAGTGAAAAAGATAGCCATCTAACCCCTCCTCTAACGAATTCCTTATCTTCTTCTACGCAACCATCTGGAAAATGTTTCATTTTTTTAAAAGTCTGGTTGCTTATTTTTAAATTCTGTCCTAATATGGAGGGAACTTTGCCTGCTCTACGACAGATCACGATTTGTGGTACACTCGAATGAGCACATCACTTACTAGAAACGAGGGTTCATCTCTATATGATTACAGTACAAAATGTCGGTCTTCGCTTTGCAGACCGCAAATTATTCGAAGACGTCAACATCAAGTTCACACCAGGTAACTGTTATGGTCTAATCGGTGCAAACGGTGCCGGTAAGTCAACATTCCTGAAAATTCTCGCTGGCGACATCGAGGCACAACAAGGCGATGTCATCATCACACCAGGCGAACGCTTAGGCGTCCTTCGTCAGAATCATTACGAATACGAAGAATTCCAAGTCATCGAAGCTGTCATGATGGGACATAAGCGTCTGTATGAAGTCATGAAAGAAAAAGATGCTATCTATATGAAAGAGGATTTCTCAGATGAGGACGGCATGCGTGCTGCTGAACTCGAAGGTGAATTCGCTGAAATGAACGGTTGGGAAGCGGAGTCTGAAGCTGCCATGCTTCTTCAAGGACTCGGCATCAAAGAAAACCTTCATTCGAAGACGATGGCAGAGTTGACTGGATCGGAAAAGGTCAAAGTCTTGCTTGCTCAAGCTTTATTCGGTAAACCAGACATTCTCTTACTCGATGAGCCGACGAACGGACTCGATTTGAAGGCTGTCAAATGGCTCGAAGAATTCTTAATCGGATTCGAAAACACGGTCATCGTCATTTCCCACGACCGTCACTTCTTGAACAACGTCTGTACGCACATGGCAGATCTCGATTACGGTAAAATCCAGCTTTATATCGGAAACTATGATTTCTGGTACGAATCAAGTCAGCTTGCTTCACGTATGGCAAATGATCAAAACAAGAAAAAAGAAGAGAAAATCAAAGAACTTCAAGCCTTCATCGCGCGTTTCAGCTCGAATGCTTCGAAAGCGAAGCAAGCAACGTCACGGAAGAAGTTGCTTGATAAAATCACACTCGACGACATTCGTCCATCGTCACGCCGGTATCCGTTCGTTGGTTTCACACCGGAACGTGAAATCGGAAATGATCTCTTGATGGTCGACGGTATCTCGAAGACGATCGATGGCGTCAAAGTCCTCGATAACGTCCGCTTCTCGTTGAACAAGACGGACAAAGTTGCGTTCATCAGTCAGAGCGATATCGCGATCACGACACTGTTCAAAATCCTCATGGGTGAGATGGAGCCGGATAGCGGTACATTCAAATGGGGCGTCACGACTTCTCAGTCCTACTTGCCGAAAGATAACTCGGAATTCTTCGAAGGCTCGGATAAAACGATCCTCGATTGGCTCCGTCAGTATTCACCGGCAGATGAGAGTGATACGTTCCTCCGTGGATTCCTCGGTCGGATGCTCTTCTCAGGTGAAGAAGTCATGAAGAAAGCATCTGTCTTATCTGGGGGCGAAAAAGTCCGTTGTATGCTTTCAAAAGCAATGCTTAGCGGTGCAAACGTCCTCGTGCTCGACGATCCAACGAACCACTTGGATCTCGAATCAATCACAGCACTCAACGATGGGTTGATCGCTTATAAAGGCGCAATGCTCTTTAGCTCGCATGACCATCAGTTCGTCGAAACGATCGCGAACCGTATCATCGAATTGACGCCGAACGGTATCGTCGATAAAGAAACGACATACGACGAGTACTTGAACAATGATGCGATTCAGCAGCAATTAACAGCGTTATACGCACAATGATGTTAAAAGAGACCGGAACTGTCGTTTCGGTCTCTTTTTTGAATACGTTGGAGGAGGAATAAGTCATGCGTCATCGGGTATGCGCGGCGTTGGTTGAAAAGCAACAAGTATTAATGGTTGAGTTACACACCTCTTCCCGGGCATTTTGGACATTACCGGGTGGTGGTGTCGAGAGAAATGAAACAAAAGAAGAAGCTATTGTACGCGAAGTATTAGAAGAGACACATCTTCACGTCACGGTCGAACGACAACTCTACGAGATTTCGATCCGTCAAGGGACGGAGACGTGTTTTCTCGTCCAACGTGTCACGAATAGTTCCGTACCTCGGCTCGGGATTGATCCCGAACTACCACTTGATCAACAGGAATTACGAGCCGTCCGTTTCCGACCATTGAAAGATATGCAAGATGATCCACAGATTGCTCGTTTACTGAACTTACTGTAAAGGAAACATTAACTAAGTGAGACATAACTGACCAGGTTTCTTTACACCCTCTACACAATCGACTGATTAAATGGAAATGTAGCAACAATACAAACTCATTTGGGGGAAACGAAAATGAAACGAACACTCATGGTTGGTCTATCAGCAGCGGTCTTGTCATCAAGTATGGTCCCGATGTTCGCGGATGCCCACAGCTCTTCTCATACTACACGCAACATCAAGAAGGTCGAATTCTTGTCGATGGATGCACCGACGAAAATCGATCAAATGGTGAAAACCTATACAGAAGCAAAAGTCAAAGTCACCTATACGAACGGTAAAACAGAAGTAAAGCCGTTGAACTATAATCAATTATTCCTCTCGCAAGACAAAATCGTCGAAAACAAAGGTGAAATGATTGCAGCGGGAACACCAATCGATGCCAAAGGTAATCCAATCATCGACCGCAGTGTACCGGACAAATCGGAAGCATTCGTTTCTGACGCACCAGACTCGAACAGCCTACTTGAAGTGCACGGAAAAAAATATATGGTGTCTCACTTCGAATATGACTCAATCGATAACGCTGGCAATGAAGTCAAAGGACTTCCGGCATCGATGACATTAACGGAAGTCGTCCAAGACAAAAAGACAGGAAAATTGGCTGTCAAAAAAGCGAGCAAAATTGATTTTGAAAACGTCAATGGACTCTGGACACCATGTAACGGTTCCACGACGCCATGGGGAACGCACCTTGGGTCAGAGGAATATGAACCAGATGCCCGTGCTTTCGAGTCAGATAAGACTTCGTCTGCCTATAAAGAAGTCAATGCCTTCGCTGAGCGTTATTTCGGAACGACTAAAAAAGCGAATCCGTACTTCTACGGCTATACACCTGAAATCTCAGTCGACCGTAAAGGAAAGGCGACAGCGGTCAAACATTACAGCACAGGTCGCTTCTCGCACGAGATGATGCAGATTCTTCCGGATCAAAAGACGGCGATTTTCGGTGACGATGGCAACAACACGATGATGTTCATGTACGTCGCAGATAAAAAACGTGATTTCTCTAAAGGAACGCTCTACGCGGCGAAGTTCAAACAGACACGTGCAACAGAAGGTGGAGCCGGTGATCTTGAGTGGATCAAGCTTGGTCATGCTTCTGATAAAGAAGTCAAACGCTTGATTGATAAAGGAACGAAATTCAGCGATATCTTCGAAACAGCTGATGCACCTACACCTGGCTTTAAAGCGGTCAAAACAGCTGCCAGCAAAAAAGTCGAATACTTGAAGCTAAAGCCTGGTAAGGAAAAAGAAGCTGCCTTCCTCGAATCACGTCGTTACGGTGCGTTGCTTGGCGCGACGTCAGAATTCAACAAGATGGAAGGCATCACGGTCAACGAACAGGACAAAAAAGCCTACATCGCCTTGTCTTATGTGTCAGGTAGTACCGAAAAACAAGAAGGTGCTGTCCAAGACGATATCCAGCTTGAAAAACGTGAATCGGGTGCGACATTCGAAATCAATCTCGGACGTGCAAAAGGCATCGACAGCCGTTATGTACCAACGAATATGCAAGCACTCGTCATTGGCGAAGATTTAGCGAAGCCAGATGCTTACGGTAACACAGCGAACCCTGATCTTGTTGCCAATCCGGATAACCTCGCATACTCTGCGACATCCGATACGCTCTTCATCGGAGAAGACAGTGCCCTTCACACGAACAATTTCGTCTGGGCGTATAACCTGAAAACGAAAAAGTTATCACGTATCCTGTCAGTTCCAGTCGGAGCGGAAGCAACTGGTCTTCGTTCACTTGATCATGTTGGTGGATATAGCTATCTTTTAAGCAACTACCAGCACCCAGGTGAGGCATTGACAGGAAAACAAATCACTGCCGTCGATCCAAAGGCGCTTGAACAAGCGATGAAAGACGGCATCGGTATTCAAAAAACAGGTGGTGTCGGTTACCTCTCTGGTTTACCAAGTGGTCACAAATCGTATACGAATCGATAAGATGCTAAAACGGATTCCCAAGCACGGGAATCCGTTTTTTCATGCATTGTTCTTCTTTTGTTTCGCCGCTTCTTCTTCGACACGTTGCAACAACCCGTGAACGATTTTCTCGTTCTCTCGTTCGCCACCGAGTGACAACAGACTTTTCCCGACAAAGTTCGCTCCTTCATTTTTTCCCGTATAAATCAACAGACATTGATCAGGTCCGAGTGGTTTGAGTGTAAAGGTCATCTCGATCTTGAAAATCCGTGCTAACGTGAATCCAATCGTATTTTGTTTGAAGTCAGGTTCATTCGTATAGGCTAAATCGGTCACAATATAGGTTTCAAGTCGATTACCCTGCATATACGTTTGACGATACGTCGAACCGACGACACCCGGTTTTCGTTCAATCACCTCATGTTGGACGACATTTGGAATCAAACGTTGTAGCCGCGTATGATCAAACAAGTGCCATGCTTCTTCAATTGGAATATCGAGCTGTCGTTCTTCTTTCCACGTAATCATACACCTGCCCCCTTTTATATAGAAATACCCCGTCATCCGGTCTTGTAACGTCCGGTGACAGGGCGGGAGCCAATTCTTATTTTACTGTGCTTGTTTCAAGTGCTGCTCCAAGGAACTTCGCTAGTTCGAGCATACCGTAACGTCCTGCCGCTGCTTCAGCGTCCGAGTTATAGTTCGTATTCGTATTGACGTCGTACGTATAGATCGTACCTGACGCATCCTTGATGAACTCAATGCCGGCGACCGCGATTTGGTTCGCTTGGAGGAACGCTTCGTACTTTTCAATGATTGGATCATTGAAACCTTCAACGATTTGGAACTTCATCGGTGTTTGCGGCGCTTCTTCCCCAACTGGGCAGAATAAATCGTCAATTACACACGCATCCGCTGGGCAGAGCTCAAACCCTTCTGACGTATCCACTTGAACCGCATAAACGAATTTTCCACCCACGAATTCACAACGTGTGATGTACGGTTCTGGTGCTTGGATGTACTCTTGAATCAACGTGATGCCATCGACCGGTTCGTCGAATGTCGGACCGTCGAGATAAGCTTCAAGTGCTTCAATCGAGTGGAACAACTGGACACCGAGTCCTTTGCCGGCACGGTTATGCTTCGTGATGAATGACGAAACACCAATCTCTTTTGCTGCTTGGACGATTTGATCACGTCCAACGGCAGCTGTCGTCTTCGGTACACGAATGCCTGCTTTGCGTAGTGCTGTATACTGATTGACTTTGCTGACTTCAAGACGGAGTGCACGCGTTCCGTTAAAGACAGTCCGGTCATGTTCTTCTAACCAAGCGAGGACTCCTTCCGTCAACTCCGGTGCATAGCGATGTCCACGTGTATGCGAAGAGGCACTCATTCGGCTGTAAAAGACACCTTCTGGTGGTACTTCATCGAGTGGCACGATTCCTTCATTCAAGTGCCACTGTTCATACGGTAACTCGAGTTCTTCGAGTCGTTTGATGAGATGGTCCGTCCATTCTTGATTTTCGTGGAGAATATGAATTTTTGTCATGATTGTTGACCTACCTTTCGTTTCGCTTCGACAAGTGGCATTACGTCACGAGCAAAGCGTTCCATTTCTTCAAGTTGTGGTGAGAATTGTAACAAGAGCAACGTGACACCGACAGCTTCGAACGCTAGAATACGTTCCGCAATCTGTTCCGGTGTGCCGATCAAGTTCGGTCGTAGACCGCGGTTTGAGACGGAATAATCATTTCGCTCGACCTGTTGTTCCAGTTGCGATTTACTAATGAAGTCTTGATAACCGGCATAACCAGCGCTATCTTCTTTTACATCCGTAATCCGTTGCCATTCTAGAAGCGCTTCTTCTTCCGTATCCCGGCAAATGATGTAAGCCGCAAGACCAAAGCTTTCGAGTGGAGCTTGTCCCGTCGCTTCCCGGCGTACTTTCATGTCGTTGATTTTGTGAGCGACTTCTTCGACCGTGCCCCCGTGCATGACATACGCATCACAGTGTTCGACGATTGTTCGTTTTCCGGCTTCACTCTCTCCACCGGCGTAGAGCTTAATCCCCGGACGCTGAACCGGCTTCGGGTGTAATTCTGCCTGCTCGATCGTATAGTGATTGCCTGAGAAACTATACGGCGAAGCGTCTGCCCATAGTCCTTTCATGACCGTGACGAATTCTTCCGTCCGCGCATAGCGTTCATCGTGCGCTGTAAAGATACCGTTATACTGTTTCGCTTCCTCTGCCCACCAGGCCGAGACGACATTCAGCGTAAAACGTCCCCCACTCAACTGATCGATGTTTGCTGCCATCTTCGCCGTCGTCGCCGGATTATGGAACCCGGGACGAACCGCTGTCATGATTTCAAGGCGTTCTGTTGTTGCAGCGATTGCCGCTGCCGTCGTCCATGCCTCAAGACTCGGTTCCTTTATTCCTTTGATATCGTTCAAGTTCAATTCTGCGATCAATGTCGTCGAAAAACCGATGCGTTCAGCTGTTTGTGCGACTTGTTTTGCATAATCGAATGTCGCCGGCATCTGTTCATCTTCGACATTCCGTAACCATCCCCCAAAAATCGGTAACCAAAAACCATACTCCACTCCATCATCCCCCTTATAATAAAAAGCGCCCTTTTCGAAGTTCGAAAAGAGCGACGGTATCTTGTCCTGTCCGCTCTTATCTTCAGAAGGTATCCCTTCCTGGAAGTAGCACCTTCCGCCATGGCGGGGTTGCTGAAGTGTCTTCGGGCCAGTCCCTCGACTTCTCTAGATAAGATGTGTTGCATTCATCGTACAGAATTCATTGAACTAAAGCAACCATTAAACCGTCTTTTCCCATCGGAATTGTTTTAGACAAAAAAATCCCGACATGATGTCGGGATCCGGTATTAATATGGTGCGACGAAATCTGATGTCGGCTCTGGCGTTTGTTCACCACGAACACGATCATAGAATTTTGCAAAGGTGACGCTGAAATACGGTGTAATCCACAGGAATGCTAGACCTAAGGTAACGATTCCTAAAAGAGCCCAACCAATAAACGATAGTAAGAGCATGAATGCTTCCATTTTATGCCCGTCCATCATTTTCCGAGAGCGTGTAATGGCTTCTAAGATACCAATTGATGGTTCATCTCGCAAAATATAGAACGTTAGCATATAAGAAAATGATTTAATGATTCCCGGTACGACTAATAGCAGTAACCATAGGAAGATAAAAAAGAATTGTACGATGGCTAGACCAATCACTTTGAAGAACATGCCATATGGTTCAAATAAATCCGTTACTTTCGTTTCTTCTCCACGAGCAATTGACATCGCAATCCAAGTCCAACCGACTCCAACCGGAATCAATAAAATCGATACCAACGATACGACGAGATCCATGGTATTAGCTGGTTCATCCATATCTGATCCAAATAACCCAGGTACACCTTGAATAATACTAAACAGAATAAATGTTAGGACTGCGAATCCCCAACGACCGCTTAACGACGCCTTTGCCGCTTTTTTTAATTGAGATGACATGAGTAAGGTCCTCCTTGAAAAATAAGTTCTCACCTTACTCTACGGCTAATAACTTCTAATGTTTCACTCTTTTTTCAATAATTTCCCGTCTTTTTGCTGTTTGAGCCAAGCACGCTCAAGTTGTCGCTCACACGCTGTATATAATGAACGACGACCATCGAGGCGTTCCATCGCGAACGGAATACTATGTTTTTTCGCCTGTGCGATGACATGCGCACTCGCTGCATGAGAGACACGGCTCGTCACGACGACGATCGCATCCGTCTTTTTGGCGAGACAGGCAATCTTTTTCGCGGATTGTGCGTCTCCTGCGAGATGAATCAATTCAATTCCAGTTGGCGCAAAGAACTCACGATAGACAGCTGTTTGTTGTTCGTTTCCAACGATGACGAGGCGCATACCTGTGAAGCGCGTGAAATCAAGTGGTGTCTTATCGACGAAATCCATCAATTGTCCAGGTACAGCTGTCGTCACGATTGGTTCAATCTTTCGCTCTTTTTGAACACGAATGCGACGCTGCGCTTTTTTAGGTTTTGGAGCCGTTTGCCGTTTCATTTTTCGTGCATACCGGTCCGATTTTTTCGCTGTAACAGTTACCTTCTCTACTAGTTGTTCTAATTTTATCGGGCGATCTGATGGTTCGTTGACAACCGGTTTTTCGTAGGTAAACTGATGCTTCCAGACAATCGTCAAGCTCTCTTTTCGTCCCCGCCACATGACGAGATCGACGAGTTGTCCTGCTTCTAGTCGAAAATAGCGCATGTCCTCTACCGGTACGACATAGTAGAACGGTTTTCCTGCTTCATCTTGTAGCGGACCGTTAACCGTCTCTTCAACAATGCCGTGTACTTTGACGATCGCTTGTTCAAACACGACACGTTCCGGGTTCTCTTTCATCCGTTCCGTTGAGACGACAGCTTCGATGCGACACACCGTTTTCTGGTCATCCTGACGCTCGACACGGACACGGACCTCCATGCCATGCTCGAGATTCCAGTCACGCACGTCTCGTTCTGAAATATGACTACCGGACCATTCTAGTAAAGAGCCACCTTTTAACCCTCGCTGAAACGTGTAAGCATAACGCAGCTTTCGTACAGGTTCGATAGATGTTTGTGACGGCACTTCGATAGTTTGCTCTGGCATTACCTCTACCACTTCGTCGACGAACGTTGTTTCCTGTACGTGGCGTGGTGCATAATAAGCTGACATCTTGACCCACTCATCGATTCCGTTCACTTCGTCGAGCCAAAGTTGCCAGTCTTCGTATCGTTCGACGACTGCTAACTTCATTTGAACCAATTCAGTTGCACGTTCCATCACCTGTTGCATCATGTCCCAACACTTCCTTTGCGTTTTTTTACACTATAGCAACGGAAAAACGCAGAAGTAGATCAAATAAATAACCAGGTTGTTTTTTCATCTAGGTGCGGTGATTGATTTCCACAGCCGGATCCTGATGCTTGTATTTCGCGACGATGACGATCAGAACGGTGATGATGACAAGTAAAAACCAAGAAGACAATTTGCCAAGATCAACGACTGCCCAGCCTCCTTCTTGATGAGGATAGACCCATCCTTTAAAGAACGTCACGATATTCTCCGCGATCCAAATAAAAAACGCGATCAGCAAAAAGGACAGGACAAGCGGCATCCGGTAAACCGTCTGCTCGATCGTAAAATGAACCCATGACCTATAGAAAACGAGGACGACAAGAATCATCAATAGCCACCTCGCATCGAAAATCCAGTGATGGGTGAAGAAGTTTAAATAGACGAGACTCCCGACACTAATCGCAAGCCACGTGGGAGGAAATGCAGTGAATCGTAAATGAAATCGCCTGAACGCCTGACAAACATAACTTGCGACGCTTGCGTACATGAACCCTGCATACAGTGGAACACCCGCCACTTTTGTCAAAGCGTCTTCCGGATAACTCCATGAACCAACGTTCACCTTGAATAGTTCAAGTGCTAGACCGATAACGTGAAACAATAAGATCAGTTTGAATTCTTCCTTTGTTTCATAGCGACTGACAAGTAATGCGATTTGAACGAGAACACACCATAGCAATAAGAGATCGTATCGCGCGATCGGTTCAGTCGGTAGATAACGCGAAAGAGCGAGCGCCGCGAAAATCATCACGGGAAAGACACAACAGACGGCTTCTATATATGTAAAACGAATCAGATGTCGGATCGCTTTCATCCTGTTACCTCCTTTTTTCTCCAGTATACGTTTCTCTTTCACCCTTCCCCTCCTTCTTAGGATGGAAAAAACGGAAAATTTCGTCTTTCTTCTTCCACTTTCCTCATGATACAGTTAACGAATCAATTATTTTAAGAAATGAGGTGCCAGACATGACGCGTCATCGTGCTTCCTGGTTGTTACGCGCTACGTTAAAGTGGGGACTCTTCCTCCTCGGTTTATTTTTACTCGCTCTTGGCTCATCGATGATGATTACAGCGGAACTCGGTGTCTCGACGTGGGATGTGTTACATCTTGGTCTTCAAAAGAAAACACCGCTGTCCGTCGGAACGATTATCTTACTCGTTGGTCTCTTACTCGTGTTCGTTAAGTACGCATTAGACCGCGTCACGCCGCAAATCGGTACACTTGTTAACGCGATTTTCGTCGGCGTCTTTATGAATCTTGTGCTTGGTTCTCATCTCTTACCGTCTTTTGAGTCTATTTGGTTGAATACACTCTGGCTCGTTTTCGGAATCTTCATTATCGGTATGGGCGCCGGTCTATACGTCGCCGTCGGTTACGGAGCTGGTCCACGTGATGGACTGACGCTGACACTCGCAGAGCGCTTCGGAACCTCGATTCGCCTGATGCGAACGATCATGGAAGTCACAGCATGCGGCATCGGTTGGTTACTCGGTGGTCCTGTTTTCTTTGGAACGATCCTCTCGATTTTCTTGATCGGACCGTTTCTCCAATTTTGGTTATTTTATTTCCGTCGTATTATCGCTGCGATTGACGCAAAAGGACTTCCGGCGTCTGAACGCCAAATTAGCTAAGTCGCCTGACTCGATATCATTCCGCGCGAATGATATCTTTTTTTATGTCAGAAGCAGATAAGTTGCGTCATCAAATTAAACACGTTATATTCGTTTACATATCAATCTTTGATACGTCAAAGGTTTCTTCGAACGAAGGGAAGGATGTGATGGATTGAGTATTTCCTGCAACGAAAAAGGACGTTTGATTTATGCACTCGTCTCCGTCAATAAGACGATTGCCCAAAAATTCGATCTCTGTACGGACGGATTCAGTCAGACTCGAATGGATTTGCTCGCTCAACTGCAAGTCGATCAAACGATCAGCCAAAAAGAATTACAAAAACGCGTTAATGTCGATCATGCGGCAGTGACCCGTCACCTGAAGCACCTGGAATCGACCGGGATGATTGCGCGCGAGCGTTCAGCCGCTGACAATCGGGTGATTCTTGTTTCTTTAACGGAACAAGGAGCGACGCGCATCGCACGATTACGCGAACAAAAAGATGAGTTCCTCGAGAATTTACTCGAAGGATTCTCTGCTCAAGAACAACGGACGTTAGCTGAGATGATTCAACGCATCGAAGCGAACGCTGATACATTACCTAAACTAAAAGAGGAGTCGATTTAATATGGCAACGCAAACTACAACAAATTTCATGGAAATCGTCAAAGGACGCCGTTCAATCCGTAACTACGATACAGACGTGAAAATCTCAAAAGAAGAAATGACACAAATCCTTGAAGAAGCAACGCTTGCACCTTCTTCCGTCAACATGCAACCATGGCGTTTCCTCGTCATCGATAGCGAAGAAGGCAAAGCAACACTTGCACCACTCGCGAAATTCAACCAAGTTCAAGTCGAGACATCTTCTGCTGTCATCGCTGTCTTCGGTGATATGAACGCCGTTGATCAACTTGAGAACATCTACGATACAGCTGTTGAAAAAGGTCTTATGCCACAAGAAGTACGCGATCGCCAAGTACCAGCAATTCAAGGGATGTACAGCAGCGTATCAGCGAACGATTTGAAAGACAGCATCTTGATTGACTCAGGTCTCGTTTCAATGCAATTAATGCTCGTCGCTCGTGCACATGGTTATGATACAAACCCAATCGGTGGTTACGAAAAAGATCAAATCGCTGAAGCATTCGGTCTTGAAAAAGAGCGTTACGTACCGGTTATGTTGCTATCGATTGGTAAAGCAGTTGATGCAGGATACCCATCTGTTCGTCTGCCAATCGCTGACATCGCAGACTGGAAATAAGTTTTTCACACTATAAAACAGAGAACACACACAAGGGAGATTGAATAATTATGACTACTCAAACAACTACGGACTTCATGGAAATCGTCAAAGGACGTCGCTCGATCCGTAACTACGATACAAACGTAAAAATTTCAAAAGAAGAAATGACACAAATCCTTGAAGAAGCAACACTTGCTCCATCTTCAGTTAACATGCAACCATGGCGTTTCCTTGTCATCGATAGCGAAGAAGGCAAAGCAACACTTGCACCACTCGCGAAATTCAACCAAGTCCAAGTCGAGACATCTTCTGCTGTCATCGCTGTCTTCGGTGACATGAACGCGGTCGATAGCATCGAGACAATTTACGATATGGCTGTTGAAAAAGGTCTTATGCCACAAGAAGTACGCGATCGCCAAGTACCAGCAATCAAAGGTTTCTACCGTCCAGAAGACGTTGAAACATTACGTGATAGCATTTTGATTGATTCAGGTCTTGTTTCAATGCAATTGATGCTCGTGGCTCGTGCACATGGTTATGATACAAACCCAATCGGTGGTTACGAAAAAGACCAAATTGCAGAAGCATTCGGTCTTGAAAAAGAGCGTTACCTCCCAGTCATGTTGCTTTCAATCGGTAAAGCAGTTGACGCAGGATACCCATCTGTTCGTCTACCAATCGCTGACATCACAGAATGGAAATAAGCAATATCAACCAGTCCGGATTCCTTTCACAGGAATCCGGCTTTTTTGTATACTCAGAGAAAAGGAGGCGTCTTTGATGTATGATGTCACGATTATCGGAGCTGGTGTAGCGGGAATTTTTCTTGCTCATCAGCTCGTTGAACATGGACAGCGTGTCTTATTGCTCGATGCCGGAAAACCGATTCGTGAACGAACGGCAGAAGATGCGTATCTTGGATTCGCTGGGCTCGGAAAATCAGAAGGGAAATTCAATTATGCAACGGGATTCGGTGGAGAGCTCGTCTCAAAAATCGGCGTAGAAACGACGCAACAACTATTCCGAGAAGTCGATGACCTCTTATGTACATATGGTGCAGATACAATCGAAAGCTATTCCACTCACTCGCCTACTGTAGCGTCTCGTGCCCGTCGTGCCGGTCTCCACACAGTCGAAACAACGGTACGTCATTTAGGCACAGCACGGACTGCTACCGTCTTTACAGCGTTTGAGGATGCCTTACTACCGCGACTCGATGCTCGCTTCGAAGCGACAATCGAGCAGATCACGAAGTCCGAGCAGTTTACAATCAAAACAACGAACGAGACATTCGTCAGTCAACGGATCGTGTTCGCGACAGGTCGTTCCGGTGCAGACTTTACACTGCACCAGTTAGCTACGCTTGGTGTCACGCCACAGCGAACTCGACTTGATCTCGGTGTGCGGATTGAAACAGAGGAAGTCCTCTTTCGAACGTTGCTACAGGACACGTTCGAGACGAAGCTCGGCTACGACTCTCCTCATGGTCAAGCCGTCACTTATTGCATGAATCCGCGTGGACGGATCATTCGAAAATATCAAGAAGGCCTCGTCATGCCGGACGGTCAAAACGTCCACGAGACAGCAGACGGATCGACGAATCTGAACTTTACACTGTTTCTCCCACGTTATTTTTCGACACTAGCGAAAGCCAATGCGTATGCGACGCGTGTCATCGGCAAGATCAACCAAGGACAGGATCGCATCGTCGTCCAACGACTCGGTGATTTTCGAAAATTACAAGCGACGACAATGGAGCAATTGACTCGTAACGAAATCATTCCTTCTCTAAGTGCTTCCCCGGGAGATTTACACGCGGAAGTTCCTGTAGAAGATTGTCTCGTCTTAGAAGGTTTTTTAGAACGCCTCGAACGACTTCTTGAGACGGAACTCCCTGCAGATACGTTACTTTACGGACTAGATGGTAAGTTTTACGCACCGATGCTTGAAACGTCCGAAACGTTTGAGACGACGTGTCCCGGTGTCTATGCAATCGGTGATTGTTCCGGTGCAACACACTCTCTTGCTCAGGCAGCCGCTAGCGGACTCCATCTTGGACATGCCTTGACACAAAAAAGCCGGTCCCTCTTCGCCTAAGCGGAGAATGACCGGCTTGTCTTATTTCTTGAATGCTTCGTACACTTTCAATTGTTTCCCTTTGACCTTCGTCGTCTTCATTGCTCGTAAGACAAGCGGACCTTTCCCGTTCAGGATATCGACATACGTCAACGTATCCTGAATCGAGATGATTCCGATGTCGTCTGCTGTGACGCCTTCAATCTTCGCGATCGTTCCAACGAAGTCGACGGCACGGAGTTTCTTCTTCTTCCCACCATTAAAGAACAACTTCATGATGTCGGCATCGAGCTGTTCCGTTTTCGATGAACGCGTATCTTCCGTCGCCATCTTCTCCTCGAACGCATCCGCTGTCCGCATCAAGTCCTTTTCCGTCGGTGCTTGTCGACGTGTCAGCTTCCCGTGATATTGCTCGATTTCCTTCAGGCGACGTTCGTCTGCTGGTGTGACAAGACTAATTGCTTGTCCAGTAGCTCCCGCACGACCTGTCCGACCTGTTCGGTGAACGTAGCTTTCCCGTTCGACAGGGAGATCGTACTGGATGACGTGTGTGATGTTCTCGATATCGATTCCGCGTGCCGCGACGTCTGTTGCAACAAGAATCCGGAACTTACCGGCACGGAACGCTTTCATCGCATCGAGTCGGTCATCTTGTTCCATTCCACCGTGAATCGCTTCAACCGGATAGTCATGTGCGCGCAAGCCATTCGCGACGAAATCGACATGTTCTTTCGTCCGACAGAAAATCATGCAACGATCCGGATTTTCAGCGACGAGGACATCTTTTAAAATGGCGAACTTCGTCTTATCCGTCACCGGAATATAGCTATGCGTGATCGTTGAGACGACCGTCTCACCTGCTTCGATTCGTTTTGGTGCCTCCATGTAACGGTCACTCAACTGTTCGATGTCTTCTGGGAAAGTCGCAGAGAACAATAGTGTCATCCGTTCCTTCGGTAACTCGGACAAGATGGCGTCGACTTGATCGAGGAAGCCCATGTTCAGCATTTCGTCCGCTTCATCTAAAACGACGTAACGCACTTTCTCAAGTGATAACGTGCCCCGCTCGATATGATCGCGTACGCGTCCTGGTGTGCCAACGACGATGTGTGTCTTTTGTTTGAGCTCTGTCACTTGTCCGCGGAACGGTTGTTTTCCGAAGACAGCAGTCGCTTTGATCCGCTTATAGCGTCCGATGTTCATAATATCTTCTTTGACCTGCAAAGCAAGCTCACGTGTTGGTGTTAAGACTAAAACTTGTGGTTTATTTTCTTCCCACTCGACGAGTTCACACAGCGGAATCGCAAACGATGCCGTTTTCCCGCTCCCTGTCCGTGATTTGACGATGACGTCTTTTCCAGACAATACGACTGGAATGACGGATTGCTGAACTTCGGTTGGTGTCGTATAACCGAGTTGCTCGATTGAATCGAGAATCGGTGCGCTTAAGTTAAAATCATTGAATCGTGTACGTGTCATAGGATGTCCTCATTTCTTATCGTAAAAAAAGCTTCCCACCGAAACGATGAGAAGCCCAACGAATTATTTGGATGCTACTTTATCTTTTTTGATTTGCTTACTACGTAATTGACCACACGCAGCATCAATGTCTGTTCCGTGTTCAAGACGAACACCACAGTTCAAGCCGTTCTTTTTCAACGTATCGTAGAACGTCGTGATGTCTTCAGACGTACTGCGTTGATATTGACCGTGCTCATCAACTGGGTTGTACGGAATCAAGTTGACATACGTCAGGTGACGTTTGTCTTCGAACAATTTCGCAAGTTCGACCGCGTGTTCTTTTTGGTCGTTGACGCCACGGAGCAAGATGTACTCGATCGTGATTTTACGGTTCGTCGTTTGAACGTAATAATCGATCGCTGGCATCAATTTCTCAAGCGGGATCGCCCGGTTGATTTTCATGATTTGCGTACGCAATTCGTTGTTTGGTGCGTGAAGCGAGATTGCTAAGTTGACTTGGAGTTTCAAGTCAGCAAACTTGTAAATCTTGTCTGCCAAACCACTTGTTGAAACCGTGATGTGACGTGCACCGATCGCAAGACCATTGTGATCTTTGATGACGTTCAAGAAGTCGACCATGTTGTCGAAGTTATCGAACGGTTCACCGATACCCATGACGACGACGTGGCTGACACGTTCTTCGTTACCGACTGCATCGAGGTGATGTTGAACGTTCATGATCTGTTCAACGATTTCGCCTGCCGACAAGTCGCGGCTCTTCTTGATGAGACCACTTGCACAGAAGCTACAGCCAATGTTACAGCCAACCTGTGTCGTAACACAGACAGAAAGACCGTATTTATGACGCATCAAAACCGTTTCGATCAAGTTGCCATCATATAATTTGAAGAGGAACTTGATTGTTCCGTCTGCTGATTCTTGCTTGACCGCTTCTGTCATCGAGTCAATCGTAAAACTCTGATCTAACAACTCAAGGCAATCCTTGTTGACATTCGTCATTTCCGCGAAAGTCGTGACACGTTTACGGTAGAGCCAATCCCATACTTGTTTGGCACGGAATGGTTTGTGCCCTTGATTCGATAACCATTCTGTCATCTGCTCAAGCGTTAATCCATAAATGGATGGTTTATTCATTTCAAAAGACCTCATTTCTTTTTCCAGAACTACAACATTCCTTTATCTTAGTAAAAATCAGCGCTTGACGCAACGTTCAAATCCTAAATGTTCACTTTCTGTAAAGTTTTTTCGTCACTTTCGATCAAATCGATAGACTACGACGTCCAAATTGAACGAACGCTCCCGTCAAGAAAACAAGACAAAGGACGAGTAAGGAAACCGAGTGGATAAGAAAATGGTCCGTTCCTTCTAATAACTGCGTCGTATTAAATAAGGAGAAGACGGATAGATAACGGAGCCACTCTGTCTTGTCACTCAATTCGGATAGGATTGTCAAAACGATAGAGAGGACTAATACACTACCTGCAAGTGAAAAAGCACGTCGTTCTTCGTCGAATAACGTCGCAATGAATAACGTAAAGGCACCCATCGCAAAGAGTAAAAAGAGAGCATTGACTTGAATCCGCCATAAGATGACATCATCGATTGAAATACCGGTCATCCACCAGTCAGCAACCATCAGTACAAGTCCGTTTAGTCCTACGAGAAGCGTACTAGCGATGCCCATGACGACAGCAACAGCCAGTGTGTATGCATGTCGCGTTATAGGTGCTGCGAGATAAACGATCAGTTCCCCATTATCAATTGGTCGGGCAACCAAGCGTGCCGCTAATGAGAGCAGGAAGAGACTCACAATGACTTGGAAGATCAGTCCGTAATAGTTGCCGCCGAGTAGATCCAGCACGTTATCAAACCCTGTCACCTTATCGTACTGGAAAGCTTTCAAGACCTCGGGGGGTAATGCTTCCAGTTTTGCTTCTAATAAACCCGTCTTCATCATCGATGGATAAAGTAGCGCAAGCATCAATAAGTAGAGACTCGTTCCAATCGCATAAGCAAGCACGGGCTTTCTGACTTGCTTGAACAACGAACGGATCAACAATATCACGATGACTCCTCCTCTCCGTAATAATGCAAAAAGACCTGTTCTAAATCATCTGCTGACGGACGGATCAGTTGTACATCATATTGGGTTAGGTAAGCAATCGCCTGATTTAAGCTCAGCGTCTCGTCCGTTTGAAAACTGACTTCTGTTCGCTTCGATTCCGTACCGATCTGCATCGCGAACTGTGCCGCCTCCACCTCAGTTCGGAAGACGATTGTGTACGTCTTGCGACTCGATCGAACCAACTCATGGATATCCGATTCGACGATGATACGACCCGCTTTGATTAAAGCCGCTCGATCGCAAGACTTTTCCATCTCCGGAAAGTGATGCGAACTCATCAAAATCGCTTTTCCCGCTTGCTTCTCCTGTTCGATCCACTCTAAAAAACGCTCTTGCATCAAAGGATCGAGTCCACTGGTCGGCTCATCGAGTAGATAAACTGGTGCATCCTTCATGAAACAACCGACGAGTGCCAGTTTTTGTTTCATCCCTTTTGACATCTTACGGATTTTCGTCTTCGTCTCAAACGGAAATCGTTTCAACAACAGTTGTCGTCGTGCCGGATCACTGCCATGCAACCGTTGCATCAAATCCAGCATGTCTGCTCCCGTCATATCTCCAGGTAAACTAATCTCGCCCGGCAAGTAACCGACCAACTGCTTCACTTCTTTACTTTGTGTCCAGCAATCAAAGCCGCCAATCGTCGCCTTTCCATCATCCGCAGCCATCAATCCCATCAAATGTCGGAGCGTCGTTGATTTTCCGGATCCGTTTGGTCCAATGAAACCAAAGATTGTTCCCGGCTCAACCGTAAAACTGACATCGAATATTCCACGCCCCGGTGCAAACTCTTTCGTGACATGCTCCAAGCGAATCATCATCCGACCTCCTTATTTTCCATTTCTCTCATCACTGTATTCATACCCGTTTTGAAGCAGTTTCTTCGGATCAAAACGATAGATGACAAATCGTTCGTCGTGATTTTTGTCATAAAAGTCTCGTAATCGAATCTCATCAATTTGCTCGAATACGGTATGTCGCTCCAAATATTCTCGATATTCATCGGTTGGGTAGTACAAGATGAGATCAACCGAACGCGAGGACCGCTCGACCGAACTTAAAATGTGATCGATCACTTTCATGAAAATTTGGGAAGAGAACGGATTAAAGAAATAAAACTTGTTCGCGTCCGCCGGAATGACGTATTGTTCGGCATACGCCTGTTCAAATCGTAAACTTCCCGAACGTCGCTTACGTCGACTTTCGTAATTCGCCATGTTCCGGAGCGCATCTTCGTAAAATTGTCCATTCATCTCGATTCCGATGACGGAGCAGTCAAAACGATCGTGTAAGTAAAAGTTCAATCGTCCTTTTCCGCAACCAAAATCAATGACAGTGTCTTGTTTTTGAAACAGATAGGTTTCGCATAATTCGTCTAGTGCTGCATAAGGCGTTGGTTCATAGCGATTGTAGTGACTAAATACACCATAAAGGTGTTGCATCTCGATCGTCTCGATTCGTAATTGTTGATCGTATTCTTGCTCATTCATTGTATTTTGTTCCTTCTTTCCGGCATTCTTTCCCTCATCGTACTATACTGAAGAAGTACGTTACTCGTTTTTTGAAAGGGGATTTTATGATGATCGTCGTTACGAACCGGATTAAAGTCAAAAAAGGGATGGCTGCTGCCCTCGCTCCTCGTTTTACACGTCCAAGTGGACTCGATACGATGGATGGTTTCATCCGTGTCGAAGTCTTATTGACACAAAACATCGAAGAGCATGATGAGATGAACGTCAACATGTACTGGGAAGACATGAAGAGTTTTCAAGCGTGGCGGGAGAGTGACGATTTCAAAGCGTCACATAGTCGACCTGCGAGTAGTGAAGCTGGAGAATCTCCGATGCTCGGCAGCGAAATTCTGACTTATGAAGTCGCTTCCGTAAAAGAACGCGCGCAATAAACCAAGAAGGACTCGATATGAGTCCTTTTTATGTACCTGTATAAAAAAAAGAGAAAGGGTTTAATTGTCTCAAATGGTATTATTTGTTATCATAATGCCATTACAGAGAGAGAGGATCTTACATGAATTCGTTAACTATATTTGAACATGCTATTCGTGCCTTACCTGACGACCGTACATTACGACGTGATGAATTATGGACGGATGCCTTTTTATTGCAACAGGAGAACGAACTGACCGTTTATTATTCTCCGATTGGTGAGTACGTCAATACCAAAGCAAAAGTCGTCATCATCGGGATCACACCAGGATTTGAACAGATGCGAATCGCTTTCGAAGAAGCGACGGATGTACTTCATCATAGCGTTTCATTGGAAGAGACGGCACGCCTCGTCAAATATACGGCAAGCTTTGCTGGAACGATGCGACGCAACCTCGTCCAAATGCTTGATACACTCGAACTTCCAGCATTACTCGGAATCGAGACGACGGCTACCTTATTTCATCAACATCAGCAATTACTGCATCCGACGTCGTTATTAAAACAACCCGTCTTTTATCGAGAAAAAAATTATTCAGGGCATCAACCGAAAATCAATCGTAGTCCTTTGTTGAGACACTATGCAGAGGAACATTTCGTTGCTGAGATCAATCAATTACATGAATCAGCGCTGTTGATTCCGCTCGGTCGTGTCGTCGAAGCACAAATTCGTAGCTTGATTCATGACGGACGAATTGAACAGCATCAGCTTCTTTCCGGCTTCCCTCATCCCTCTGGTGCAAACGGTCATCGAAAAAAACAGTTTGAAGAGAATCAACCGTACTTAATGAAACAGCTTATTCAACATTTTGCCGAATAAATAACTTTATCTTAAATTATCAGAATATATGGTTGAATCGCTTCTGAAATACATGATAAAGTGTCCATAAGAACAGAATATGACTATTCTATCGATGAGGTAGAGGCGCGATTTCAATCAGTACTTGGTCCGAGGATGACAACGAAGACGACTACAGGAAAGGTGACATCGCCGAAATGATAATATGTGTCCAACATATCGTCGTTGGTCGATTCGGGAAACACCCGATCGATTGCCATACATAGCAGTTGTATGGAGCGCTCCAATTCGGCTAAGAAAGACGCATCCAGCGAGGGTGTCGGCTTTGTTGCCGGTGCCCTTGCTTTTTTTATGCCGCGGGGTCTCATCTTTAAGTTATTTATTAAAGAGGAGGATATTTTTTATGGTCAACTATTCAGATTCCATCATCGCCCTTGTACCTGCTTTATTAGCTATCTTGTTGGCAATCTTTACGCGCAAGGTCGTTCTTTCGCTAGGTGTCGGCATTCTCGTCGGTGCCCTACTACTCCACCGTTTTAACCCGATCGATACGGTGACCTATCTTGGTAAGAACATCTTCAGCCTATTTTGGGCAGATGGTGCCTTGAACGAATGGAACGTCTTATTGCTTGTCTTCTTGTTATTGCTTGGTGTCCTTTCGACGTTGATCCAAACGTCAGGTGGTGCACGAGCTTTCGGAGAATGGGCAGCAACGCACGTCAAAACGGCACGTGGTGCTCGTTTGGTCGCATTCGGCCTCGGAATTTTGATCTTCATCGATGACTACTTCAATAGTCTCGCCGTCGGAAACGTCAGTCGTCCGCTTACGGATCGTCGTGGTGTATCACGTGCAAAACTTGCCTATTTGATTGACTCAACGGCTGCACCTGTCTGTGTCATCAGTCCGCTTTCAAGCTGGGGAGCATTTATCATCTCCATCATTGCTGGTATCTTAACGACGCACTCGATTACGGATTACTCGGCGTTTAGCGCCTTCATGATGATCGTTCCAATGAACTTCTATGCAATCTTTGCTCTTCTGTTAACACTTTACATCGCTTACTCTGGCATCTCTGTCGGACCGATGAAACAACACGAACGCCGTGCTGCAAAAGGTGAACTCTTCGATGCCTCAAAAGGCACACCGATGGGGATGGCAAAAGAGGTCAAGGAACACACGAACGGAAAAGTTCGGGATCTCGTCGTTCCAATCGTTGTTCTCGTCATAGCTACGATCAGCGCGTTACTCGGAACAGGTGCTCAGGCACTTGCAGCCGACAATCGCCCGTTCACTTTGATCGGCGCGTTTGAAGCAACAGATGTCACACGTTCACTCGTCGCTGGTGTTGTCATTAGTTTAATCGTTGCTTTCCTGATGTTGATCGGACGGAAGATTCCGGGACGCGATTACCGTGCAAGCATCGTTGCTGGTATGCGTTCGATGTGGCCGGCAGTCGTCATCCTGTTGTTCGCTTGGACGATCATCGCTGTCATCGGTGATATGAAAACAGGTGACTATCTCGCAAGTTTCGTTAGCAACTCGATTTCTGCTTCGTACTTGCCGTTCTTATTATTCTTAATTGCCGGCTTGATGGCATTCTCGACAGGAACAAGTTGGGGCACATTCGGGATCATGTTGCCAATCGGTGCGGATCTCGTCATGGCGGTCGACGCTTCTCTCTTGTTACCGACGCTTGCTGCTGTTCTTGCCGGATCTGTCTTCGGTGACCATTGTTCACCGATTTCTGATACGACAATTCTCAGTTCGACTGGGGCTGGATCCCATCATATCGATCATGTCACGACACAGTTACCGTATGCGCTAGTCGGTGCAGTTACTGCCGCTGTTGGTTATTTAGTCATCGGTTTCACGGAGTCTTCGGTCTTCGGTTTCATCGGAGCTCTTGTCACATTCGCACTCTTCGTCGTCGTCTTAAACGTTCTCTCGAAAAAAGGAGAAACCGCTTCGGATTTACAGACGGATTAATGTAACACTGTACGAAAAAAGGCATTGGATGCGCGCATCCAATGCCTTTTCTTATACTCATTCGTTTCACACCATCAATAAACACACATCATTTGCGAACGCTACTGGGTCTTCAAGCGGAAGTCCTTCAACAAGCAACGCTTGCTGATACATTAATTTTGTATAGTGTTCGAATTTCGAACGATCGTTTTGATACGCTGTTTCAAGGGATTGGAACACTGCGTGTGACGGGTTCAATTCGAGAATCTTGACCGCCTCTACTCCTTCGTTATTCGGCATTGCCTTAAGGATTTTCTCCATCTCGATCGAGACGGCGCCGTCTGTCGCAAAACAGACGGGATGAGATTTTAGACGCGTCGATGCTTTGACTTCCTTGACTTGTCCACTTAGCACTTCCTGCATCGCTTGGAACATCTCCGCTTGTGCGTCCGTCGTCTCTGCTTCTTCTGCTTCAATCCCTAAGTCGCTACTCGTGACCGACTTGAACGTCTTCTCGTTGTACGTCACGAGCATCTGGATCGCGAACTCATCGATCTCTTCCGTGAAGTACAAGATGTCGTACCCTTTATCACGAACGAGCTCGGATTGCGGTAACTTATCTAAACGATTCGTACTCTCACCAGCCGCATAGTAGATATGCGCTTGATCTTCCGGCATCGCTGCGACGTATTCCGCAAGCGTGATCAACTTCTTCTCCTTCGCTGAGTAGAAGAGGATGAGGTCCTGCACTTGTTCTTTGTGCATGCCATAATCATTATACATACCGAACTTCAGCTGACGTCCGAACGCTTGATAGAACGTTTCGTACTTCGCGCGATCTTCGCGCAGAAGGGCTTCAAGTTGTGTCTTAATCTTACTTTGGATATTTTTCGCGATCAGCTTCAATTGACGATCGTGTTGTAGAAGTTCACGCGAGATGTTGAGCGATAAGTCCTCCGAGTCGACCATTCCTTTGACGAAACTGAAATGGTCCGGCAGCAAGTCGCTACATTTTTCCATGATCAAGACACCGTTCGCGTAAAGCTCGAGGCCTTTTTCAAATTCCTTCGAATAATAATCGTACGGCGCCTGCTCTGGAATGAATAAGATTGATTGATAACGAACGGCACCATCGACACTGATATGAATGTGTTTTGCCGGTTTGTCGAAACCATACCGTTTCTCTTGGTAGAAGTTCGTATAGTCCTCGTCTGTCAATTCCCGTTTGTTCTTCCGCCAGATCGGTACCATGCTGTTGATTGTCTTGACGACTTCGACATCTTCCGTCTCGTCACTGCCTTCGATTGGCTGACGTTCGAGTTCCTTCATCTCGATTGGATAGCGAATGAAATCGGAGTATTTCTTGATGATGCTGCGCAGACGATACGTCTCGAGGTATTCGTCATACGATTCTTCGTCCTCATTCGCCTTGATGTGGAGCGTAATCTCCGTTCCGACGGTTTCTTTGTCGACTTCCTCGATCGTATAGCCTTCGACACCACGCGATTCCCATTTATAAGCGACTGCATTACCGAATGGTTTCGTAACGACAGTGACGACGTCTGCGACCATGAATGCGGAATAGAATCCGACACCGAATTGACCAATGATATCATGACCATCTTGTGCCTCGTTTTCTGCCTTGAAGGCAAGCGAGCCACTCTTCGCGATCGTACCGAGATTCTCTTCTAGTTCATCCTTCGTCATTCCGATTCCAGTATCACGAATGATGAGTTGACGCGCTTCTTTATTTGGTTCAATCGTAATTTTGTAGTGTTCTTTCTCGAACGAAATCGTCTCGTCCGTCAACGCTTTATAGTACATCTTATCCATGGCGTCACTTGCATTCGAAATCAATTCGCGCAGGAAAATCTCCTTATGCGTATAGATGGAATGAATCATCATCTCGAGCAATCGTTTTGATTCCGCCTTAAATTGTTTCGTTTCCATACTATTTCAGCCTCCCTTTTTTAGCACTCAATTATATAGAGTGCTAATTTCATCTCCTATTATTAGGGAGTTCAAAATATCTGTCAATCTCCTTTTTCACTATACTTCGCGACTTTTTCACGGACGAATCGTCCGATTTGACACAAGTGTTCTGCTGCCCCATATGTGCCGTGGCTAATGTCGTTTTTATCCTTCCGATTTCCAAGACCAATGAACTGCTCACTTGGTTTGAAGTGGAGTCCGATCACAGGTACCTGAAATTGTGACGAAAAACCGATTTGAAAGATCGCGTCTGGATAATCCGTCGGTTGATAGGTCGTCCAATCGATGTCTGGTTCAAGCTTTGCAAATCGTTCCGTATGTTCCTTTCCAAGCAGGATGATTCCTTTTATCGAAAACAGTTCAAGCAGGCGCAATAGGAATGTCTGACCGAATGGACTATCTTCTAACACGCCACGTTCCTTGATCGCTCCCATGTAGTGGTGCGTCGGAAACGGAAAAAAGTCCAGATGAATGACTGGATCAAGTGTTTTCTCATAAAACGATGCACTAAATCCATTCAAGAATCCTTCAAGTTTACCGCCACCTGGTCGCCCGAACCATGTCCGGTAAATATTCGGTTGTTTGAAATAATCGTTGAAGCGCCGAATCGATTCCGTCAGTACCTCCTCTTGTAGATAATCATCCCATATCATGGATTGTGGACGTATGAAAAGCGGACCATACTCATCGAACCGTAGCGCTCCCGTTCGGTCTAAAAACTGTGCTCGGGACGGATTTGTTGCAATCGTCAACCAGCTACTCTGCGTCGCATCACCAAACCAGAGGACAGGTGTCGTTTGGTCAATCAACTCGCTTGAAAAAGCACTCTTTTCAAGTGTCATTTGATACTGAACGGCTTCTTGTAATAATTTTTTGGCAAGTTGCCATTGATCAGATGTCAGCGTTCTCATCTCCTTTTATACAACGATTGTGCTGTTGTAGATGTACCCCCTATCCTCTATCACTAGACGCATCGATGGGTTTAATCTCCATTTCTCCGGGAATGTTTCATAAGGTGAACGATACGACTTAGGAGGGATTTAGCAATGGGTAGACTCGAGCAAAAAGTAGCTGTTATTACAGGATCGGCAACAGGAATTGGACAAGCGACCGCGCTTGTCTTCGCAGAACAGGGAGCAACGGTCGTCTGTGCCGATGTCTCACTTGAAAAAGCACAACAAACAGTGGAACAAATTACAAAACAGGGTGGAAAAGCGGAAGCAGTCCACGTCGACGTCTCAGATGTCGAGAGTGTCGAGCAACTTGCGAAGCACGTCAAAGAGACATATGGTACGGTCGACGTCCTCTTCAACAATGCCGGAATCGATGAACAAGGCGGGAAAGTTCACGAGTATCCAATCGATCTCTTCGACCGGATCATCGCTGTCGATTTACGCGGAACGTTCCTCGTCAGTAAGTTTTTGATTCCACTCATGCTCGATAATGGTGGCTCAATCATCAATACATCATCAATGTCTGGTCGAGCAGCTGACTTGAACCGGTCCGGTTATAACGCAGCGAAAGGCGGGATCGCGAACTTCACTCGCGCGATGGCAATCGATTACGCGCGTCACGGCATTCGTGTCAACTCATTATCACCAGGAACGATCGAAACACCACTCATCGATACGCTCGTCGGTGAAAAAGAAAAAGAGCAAGGTAAACAATTCCGCGATGCGAACGCCTGGATCACACCACTCGGACGTCTCGGTAAACCACGTGAGATGGCAACGGTCGCCCTCTTCCTTGCTTCTGACGACAGCTCATATGTCACAGGTGAGGACATCACAGCAGACGGCGGCATCATGGCTTATACATGGCCGGGGGAAATGTTAATCGATTCAAAGTGGAAAGATGAAGCAGAAAAAAGTGAATGAGCAAGGTACGGTGTAACCTTCTGGTTGCACCATTTTCTTTTATCTCAAGACGTTCAGTCCCGTAAATTATTTTCCGAATTCGTTTACCTCCCTGAAGTATTTTTATCAGGGTACATGATAGGTAAAGGGGGAAATACTTATGCAAACAGCCATTACTTACTTACAACGGTGTCTTCAAATTCCAAGCGTCAACCCAATGGACGGAGAAGAAGCCGTCGCACGTTATGTGTACGATGTACTGGTGGATCATCAAATCTCGACAGAATGGATTGAAGTCTCACCAAAACGAATCTGTCTCGTCGCGACCGTTCCTGCGAGCGAGGAGTTTTCACGTCCTGCTGTACTCGGATTATCTGGTCATCTCGATACGGTTCCGGTCCAAGGAGACGGCTGGACGAAAGATCCATACGGTGGTGAAATCGAAGATGGACGCATTTATGGTCGCGGTGCTTCAGATATGAAATCAGGTGTCATGGCGATGGTGCAAGCACTGATTCAATATAGAGAACGTCAAGACCGTCCTAACACCGTCAAACTACTGATTACATCCGATGAGGAAAATGGGATGACAGGTGCTCGCCATTTGACCGAACAAGGGCATGCGGATGATTTAGATGCTTTGTTGATCACAGAACCGACGAGCGGAATGATCGGTTATGCACAAAAAGGGGTCGTTGGGATCGAAGTGACATGCCGCGGGAAAAGTGCACACAGCTCTGCCCCGCAACTCGGACGCAATGCGATTGATGATATGTATCGCGTCATTCAGGAAGTGAAATCGGAACGCTTCTCGATCACGACGAATCATCACGCAGCACTCGGTCCAGTCGTTGCGTCAATCACCTCGATTTCAGGAGGCGAAGGACCAAACGTCGTTCCGAGTCAGGCTTCATTCTATATGGATATCCGGACGATTCCCGGGTTCGGTCGAGCGGATGTACTTGCTACCTTTACAGATATCGAACGTCGTCTTGTTGCAGAAGATCCCGATTTCGCAATGAATGTGACGGTCATCAAGGATATCCCTTCCTGTGAAACTGACGAACACGCGCCTTTCTTACAACAGGTCGCAGATACGATGGAGCAGGTCAGCGGCGTGACACCACGAAAAATCGCTATTCCGGGTGGTACGGACGGTGCCATGTTCAGCCAATCGAAAAAATCATTCCCGATTGCGATCGCTTCTTTCCATGATTTCCGTCTTGCGCATCAAGTGGATGAATCGATTCCGTTGTCGGAATATGAACAAACGATTGCGTTTTGTTTCAACTTGATCAAAACACCACTTCACTCGCACTAAACAAAGAAGGAACGATTTTCGGATGACATATCGAAAATCGTCCCTTCTTCTTTTTTTAGTATCTATTCGTACACACCAAGCTGAGCCAACGCCTCACTTACATAACTTTGGTCACTGCGAAACTGATGATTTGTTTCCCCGTCAGACCAAGTGATGAAGACATGACCAAGTCGGTCGTAACGTAAGCTAAGATGAATCATATCCTGCTCAAATATAACTTCCCCCTGTAACGACTCATGAACATGAGCAAAATCGCGAATGAACGCATCGTATGCTACAAACGAGATGGAAAACCGTTGTTCACTGTTTTCTCCTGTCATCCGAATCGTCAATTCCTCTTTGACTGAATCTACGTCTAAAATCTCCCACTTTACACTATGTCCTTCTCCTCTGAATGCGATTCGATGCACCATCCGATTCTCTCCCTTCCCTATACAGGATATTCGCTTCCTTTTCTCGAAAGTAACCGATATCTTCTCAATGCGAAAGGAGACTGCTTATGTCTGATCCTCCAAAAACAGGTCCTACTGAACAGTCCGTCGACGCTTTCATAGCACAAGTCGAACCGCCGCAACGTCAAGCAGATGGTATTACCTTGCGTCAGTTTTTCGAAGATGTGACGGGATATGAAGCCGTTCTTTGGGGTTCTTCCTTGATTGGTTATGGTGCCTATCATTATCGCTATGCCTCAGGTCGCGAGGGCGACAGCTTCTATGTCGGCTTTTCTCCGCGTAAGACGAATCTCGTCCTTTATCTCGCACTTGGTGAAGACGACATATCAGAACGACTGCTTACCACTCTCGGTACGTATCGACGCGGTAAGTCCTGCATCTACGTAAAAAAACTGACTGACATCGACTTAGACGTGTTGCGAGCGATGATTGAGCACTCGATCCATACGTTAAAAACTATATACCCTTCTTGATTTTACTCAAAAACAGCCGAAGCGGATTCGCTTCGGCTGTCCTGTTATCGAATTAATGTCCGCCTTCTGTCCGGTCGATATGGCGAATGTGTTTGAGATTGACCCCGATGATGATGACGGATAAGAGAACGAATCCACTTCCGACATAAAACGGTAGGTTTGCGTTGAAGATTTCAGCCAATTTACCGGCCATGAATGGTGCAATGGCTGCCCCGAGAAAACGTAGGAAACTGTATGCCGCAGATGCTGTCGAACGTTCGACAGGTGCTGCGTCCATGACAGCTGTTGTGATGAGTGTGTTGTTATTCCCAAGTACAGCTCCCGCCAAGATGACACAGACGATGACGACAGCTGGTGTTTCTGTGAAAATCCCCATCAACAGAAGTAAGATCGCGAATAAAACCAACATCATGACCATCGCTTTGATTGTTCCGAACCATTGTTTCAATTTCGGAGCTGTCAAGACTGATGTGATCGCAAGTAACATACCCCAGCCGAGGAAGACGAATCCGAGTCCTTTAGCTGGTAATTTCATAACAAACGGTGCATAAGCCATGATTGTAAAGAAACCGACGTTATAAAGTGCCGCAACGATTCCGAGTGTCAGCAGCGAACGATGCTTCATCGCTTGGAACGGTGCTTTTAATGATAACTTCTGTTTCGGTGCAGCAGATGCTGCTGGTTTTGGCATCAAGAAGAGCAAGACGAGAAACGCGATGACCATGATTGTCGCAACACCCATGAACGGGGCGCGCCATGTAATCGATCCGAGCGTTCCGCCTAACAGTGGTCCAATTGAAATCCCAAGACCAACCGCTGCTTCGTACAAAATAATAGCTTTTGCTGTTCCACCGGATGATAAGGAAACAATCGCAGCGAGCGCTGTTGCTACGAACAAAGCATTCCCAAGTCCCCATCCACCGCGTAACGCGACGAGTGTCCAAATGCTATCTGCTTGTGAAGCGAAACCAGCAACAGTTGCGATGACAGCGATCCCGAGCATCAATGTTCCTTTTTGACCAATCCGTGATGAGATCGCGCCTGTAATTAACATCGCGAATGCCATGACAGCGTTATAACTTGTAAATAAGAGCGTTACTTCACTTTTGGATGCTTCTAAATTCTCGGCAATCGTTGGTAAGACCGGATTGACGAGCCCCATTCCCATGAATGCTGTGATACTGGCAAAAAAGACTGCCCAGACAGCAACTGGCTGATGGAATAATCCGTGTTTGCTTTCTGCTAATACCGTTTCCGGCTCAAGCGTAGTTGTTTTTTCAGCAAGTGCCATAGTGTCCCTTCTTTCTATTGAATGTGTTACATAAATTGTTTAAACGAATGGCGAATGACGTCGCCTCGACTGATGATTCCAACAAGACGTCCTGCTTTGAGAATCGGAAGTTTTTTAATTCGTTTTGCGCCGAGTGTCGCTGCAATCTCTTCCATTTCTGTGTCAGCGTCCGCTGTTACGACCTTCCGGCGTGCCAGTTCCATGACAGATCGATTCAAGATATGACGAATCCGATCTTCATAATCTTCTTCGTCTCCTTTGATAACATCTACATATAAGAATGTATCGACGATGATGTCCTTGTGTTTCCCGATCGCTCGCATGATATCTCCGTCACTGATATACCCGACGACCTCCTGCTGTGCATTGATGACGGGTACGCCGCTAATACCAGATTGAATGAATCGTTCGATGACCGTACGAATCGGATCTGTATCGTTTACTGTGATGACCTCTTGTTTCATCGACTCATAAGCTTTCATCTGAATTCTCCTTTGTCGTTCGTTTCTCATCTACTAAAGTTGTATGATACAATTAAAAGAACAAAAATGATTGTATAATACAACTACAACTCTGTCAAGCCTCCTGCTTTTCGCATTGACAGCTTATCCACATTGGGTAATCATGAGGGACAGAGAGACTTTTCGAAAGGGGAGATACCCGATGTCTCAACAATCACTCGAAACCATTGAATTGGAGTTAGCGATTCTGATCCGGCGCTTAACGACAGCGACGGCAGACAATCGCAATTTGGATCGTGCTTCCTATCTCTTACTGCGTCAACTATCAGATTCCGGCAACGTCGGTGTCAAAACACTTGCCCGCGAACTTCAGCTCGATGTTTCGACCGTCAGTCGCCAAGCAGCGGCACTCGATCAGAAACAACTCGTTGAAAAAGTAAAAGATCCGATGGATGGACGGGCCTTCTTCTATCACATCACGGATAAAGGACAACAAGAACTCACGATTTATCGAACAGCGCGTCTCGCGAGCATCGAACGTCTATTGACGGATTGGCCTTCGGATGATGCGGAAGATTTCGGACGCCTGTTGCAACAATTCAATCGCGCCTTGCGCGAACGGTAACGGAATCACACCTTATCTAAAAGAACGGACGCGAAATCGATTGATTTCGCGTCCGTTCTTTTTTCGTCCATCATTCATCATGTTTGAGAAACTCGGCAGACCGAACGAATTTGCGCAATATGTTCGGGTGACGTCCGGCAACAACCGCCAATCAATCGTGCCCCAGCTTCATACCACGTCTTTGCGACAGTTTGGAACGATGTGCACTGATTCGTACCCGACCATGTCTTCGCGACCGGATCATAAACCTCGCCGGAGTTCGGATAGACGATGATCGGTACGTTCGTCAATGCTTTGACATGAAGAATGAAATCGGTCGCGTAAGATGCCGGAAAACAATTTGCACCAATCGCTGCAAGTTGCGGATGTTGTCCGATCGTCTCGATACATGTCGCAAGTGGTGTTCCCTCACTGATGTGCGTCGCATCTTGAAGCGAGAACGTCAGCCAAGCAGATACTTCCGGATACGCTTCGAGAATCTGGAACAACACGACAGCTTCCTCAAGTGACGGAATCGTCTCGAACGCCAGCAGATCCGCACCCGCTTCAATCAATGCTTCGATCCGCGGTCTGTGGAAGGCTTCTAGCACATCAGCTGACACACCATAATGACCGCGATATTCAGATCCATCTGCTAAGTAGGCACCATAAGGACCAACAGATCCCGCGATTAGTGCGGCATTCTTTCCGCTACGCGTCCGTGCGTCTTGCGCAAGAGTGACCGTTTGTCGGATCAGTTTCTCTGCTTCCTCGGTTGTGATGTGACGTTGCTTGAACCCTTCGATACTTGCTTGATAGCTTGAGGTGATCGCGACATCGGCACCTACTTCGAAGTAATCGTTATGGACACGCTCAATCTGTTCTGGTGCTTCGATCAAGAGACGCGCTGACCAGAGCGGATCGTTCAGGTCAAATCCCTTTTGTTCGAGTTCGGTCGCAAGCGCTCCATCTAAAATCAGGAAGGGAACTTTCTGTAATCGTTGGTCAACTGGATTTTTGATTCGGGACATCTTCAACACTCCGTTTCTGAGAAGAATTCGTGAACGCATAAACGACATAACAGATCACGATGAATGGAATACCGCAGTACAAAGCAATACGTTGTGTCGGATCAAATCCGATCCCAATTAGGGAAATCAAACAGACAACGAAGGCTGCAATCGGTACGAATGGAAACAGTGGTGTACGATAGACCAATTCGTCGACCGTATGCCCTTCGCGGAGGAATTGTTTCCGGAAGCGATATTGCGCAACGCTGATACTCATCCAGACGACGACGACAGCAAGTCCGGAAATCGAGACGAGCGCGATATAGACACTTCCTGCTGCATAGATGCTAGACAGCAAGGCAAGTCCTCCACCGAGCATGCTGAACAATACAGCTCGAAGTGGAACTCCGCTTGGCGTCACCTGGGCGAAGAAGCGCGGAATCATCCGTTCGTTCGCAAGCGACCAAAGCATCCGTGAGGCCGCGTAAAGTCCCGAGTTCGCTGCCGATAAGATCGCCGTCAAAATGACAAAGTTCATCACGTCTGCTGCGTAGGGAATACCGATCCGTTCAAATACGGCTACAAATGGACTTTCGAGTACGCCCTTTCCTTCCGTTGGCAACAAGACGGCTAATACGATGATCGTACCAACGAAAAAGAGAACCAATCGTAGAATCGTCGTCCGGATTGCAAGCGGAATCGTCCGTTTCGGATCGACTGCTTCACCCGCTGCTACACCAATTAATTCTGTGCCCGAGTAAGCAAAGTTCACTGCGAGCATCGTCATGAAGATGACGAAAGCGCCATTCGGGAACAATCCACCTTCGGTTAACGAAGAAAAGAATGGGGCTGGACTACCATCTTGCAGTGGAATGAAGCCGACGATGGCTCCTGCACCAAGTAAAATGAAAGCAATGATCGTTACGACCTTAATAGCGGAGAACCAAAATTCGACTTCAGCAAAGACACGGACCTTCAAAACGTTAATACCAAGGATCATCGTAGCGAATAATGCACTGAACACCCAGACAGGAACGGATGGGAACCAACGCTGCATCAAAATGCCTGCTGCCGTGAATTCTGAACCGAGGGCGACCGTCCACGTCAGCCAGTAGAGCCAAGCCACTGTATAACCTGTGCCGGGTCCGATATACTTTGTCGCGTATTTATGGAATGAACCAGTTTCCGGCATATGTACAGCCAGTTCACCGAGACTTAACATGACGAGATAAACGACGACGGCCCCAATTAAGTAAGACAGAATCGTTCCGACGCGCCCTGCTTGTTCCAATGTATAACCCGTACTTAAAAATAATCCTGTTCCAATAACACCACCTAACGACAGCATGATCAGATGACGTGATTCCATCTTTCGTCGAAAAGCCCCGCTCGTTTTCATGAATCCATTTCCTCCTCATTCCACCTATTTCAAACAAAAAACGCATCCTCACGGATGCGTCGGTCGACAATTCGGAAATCTTATCGATCGGGTGCAGCACCCGCAGGAATTAGCACAGTATCTTTCGACCTGTTGCTGAGGTTTCATAGGGCCAGTCCCTCCACCTCTCTGGATAAGTATGTAATTGTTCCTAACCATATCAGAATGCAGATAATTCAGTCAACATGCATTTCTTGATTTTTTTGATAGATTCCTAAATTTGACTCGATGAGTTGAAGATGACGTTGAGACATTGTTTTTAGTAAAGTAGTAAAAAAGTGATCAACTTCTACTCGTTGACCTTTTTCCATATCCCGCAACATCGACGATTTCATCTTATCTTCCATTGCATTCATTTGTTTCATCAGTACAGCTTCTACATCATCATTGAAGACCGCACCCTGTTCTTCCATTGCCTGTTTCGATTCCTTCATGACGTCTATGATCATCTGACGCCCGACAGGTTCTTGCCGAATCGGACCGATGGCAGAGCGAAATAGTGTCGTCACGCCAGCGAATGTCGAAATGAACAGATATTTTTGCCACATGTCATCCATGATGTGCGTTGAGTACGCCATCGGCGCCTTTGCTTTCGCAAAACGTGTTGCAATTTCCTCCAGACGAGCTGTTGGTTTACCGATCCGTGAACCAAATAACAGCCGGTGTGACGGACTTGTCTGTACAATACGCCCTTCTGTATCAAGCGTCGATTCAATGAAGCAAAGACCACCGAGCACTCGATCTTCTCCGAAGACTTCTGTTAACCGGCGAATATGTTGCATCCCGTTTAATAACGGAATGATATATGTATCCTCCGAAACGAATGGCGCAAGATCCTTCAATACGTCATCTAAGTGATAAGCCTTCGTCGAAAGCAAGACGACGTCGAATGTATGATCCGGTCGCATGTCGTGCGTCACTAACTGAGGCGTGATCGTGATATCACCGTGAGGACTAGTGATTTGCAGTCCTGTTTTTTGTAGCTGTTCATAACGTTTCGGACGAACGAGGAATGTCACCTGTTCACCTTTTTCAGCAAGACGACCTCCGAAATATCCTCCGACTGCCCCTGCACCTACGACTAAAATATGCATATGTACGATCTCCTCCTTATTTGTTCTACACGTCACTTACTTCTTCACCCTAACATATCGAAAACGATTTTCCTGATTCCTGCTTGAATCACTAAAATTTAAGTTAAGCGTTTGCATTTCAGAAAAAAACGTTTATACTAACTTGTATACAAGTATACTCACTTTAGAAATCAGGTGATTCCATGTCAGAACTGTTATATCCCTTGAAATGGTTATCAAAAGCTTCCGCTGGCGATCGTGTTGCATACGAGCTACGGATGCGCATCATTTCAGGAAGTATTGAAAGCGGTACCATTTTATCTGAAAACAAGTTAGCCTCTGACTTTTCCGTTAGTCGCTCACCCATCCGTGATGCGTTAAAGATCCTTGCATCCGAACAGTTGATTCGATTGGAACGGATGGGGGCGGTCGTCGTCGGTTTATCCGAGCGCGATATCCAGGAAATCTATGATGTCCGGCTGCTCATCGAGACGTTCGTCTTTGAGCGACTCGTCAAGATCGAACGATCGGAGCTCGTTCGTGAACTCAGCAAAATTCTCGAAATGATGAAGGTCGCTATTAAATATAAGGATGCCGATGAATTTTCATTCCAAGATGTGCTGTTTCACGAAACAATCATTCGCTCGATTGACCACGGGTATGTCAGTATGATTTGGCAAAACCTTAAACCGGTCATGGAAAGTTTCATCCTCCTATCGATGCGGGTACGATTCGAGGAAGACATCGAAGACTTCGAACGCATCCTCGCGAACCACGCCCTGTACATCGAAGCGATCGAGACAGGAGATCGTGAACGGATGGTCGCTTCCTTGCATCAGAACTTTGATGATGTCCAGGAAGTCGAAGATCTCTGGAAAACGCAACAAATGATGTCGAAAGGAGTCGATTCACATGACTGAATACATGTTAGGCGTCGATATCGGAACGACGAGCACGAAGGCGGTCTTATTTACGACAAAAGGAGAGGTCATCGGACAAACGAATGTCGGTTATCCACTCCATACGCCGAATCGTTCGACGGCAGAACAAGATCCGGAAGAAATTTTTGATGCCGTACTCGAATCGATCCGCTTGATCACAAAACGTCATCCGAGCATGCCACCGAAGTTCGTCGCATTCAGCAGTGCCATGCACAGTTTGATTGCAATGGACGCACAACACCAACCATTGACTGCCTGTATCACGTGGGCGGACAGTCGGAGTGAAGCATGGTCGAACAAAATTAAGGAACAGTACGGTCTGTCGATTTATCATCGGACCGGTACACCGATTCATCCGATGTCACCGCTCAGTAAAATCAGTTGGCTCGTCGAAGATCGTCCGGAACTCCATGCTCAGACGAAAAAATATATCGGGATCAAGGAATTCGTTTTCCAACGACTATTCGGCAGATATGTCATCGATCATTCTCTCGCTTCAGCAACAGGTCTCTTCAATATTCATGAATTAGCCTGGGATACGGGCGCGTTACACGTCGCCGGAATCGATGCGAGCTATTTATCGGAACCTGTACCGACGACGACGTCATGCACCGGACTGAATGCCGATTATGCACGACAAATGGGACTGTCCGTTGATACACCATTTTTAGTCGGTGCCAGTGACGGTGTCCTTTCTAACTTAGGTGTCAACGCGATTCGCAAGGGGGAAATTGCGATCACAATCGGAACAAGCGGTGCTATCCGGACGATCATTGATCGACCGCAGACCGATGAAAAAGGACGGACGTTCTGTTACGCCCTGACCGAAGACCACTGGGTCATCGGCGGACCTGTCAATAACGGTGGAATGGTTTTACGGTGGATCCGAGATGAACTCGCTTCAGCAGAAGTCGAGACAGCGAAACGTCTCGGCATCGATCCGTACGCTGTCCTGACGAAGATTGCCGAGCGCGTCCGTCCGGGATCTGATGGACTGTTGTTCCACCCTTACTTGTCCGGTGAACGAGCACCGCTTTGGAATCCGGATGTCAGTGGTTCATTCTTCGGTTTGACGCTCTCGCACAAAAAAGAGCATATGATCCGGGCAGCACTTGAAGGTGTCATCTACAATCTGTATACCGTCTTCCTTGCTCTAATTGAGTGCATGGACGGTCCCGTGACACGGATTCAGGCGACGGGTGGCTTTGCTCGTTCTGAAGTCTGGCGCCAAATGATGGCGGACATCTTTGAATCGGAAGTCGTCATTCCGGAAAGTTTTGAAAGTTCATGTCTCGGTGCTTGTATTCTCGGACTGTACGCGACTGGGGAAGTCGATTCGTTCGAAGTCGTCTCCGAGATGATTGGGGAAACACATCGCCATGTACCAAATGAAGAAGCGATGCATGAATACCGTCAGTTATTACCGATCTTCATTAGCTTGGCGCGGACATTGTCCGCGGATCATAAACGGATTGCTGCGTATCAACGGAGCTTGATTCAAGAAGAAAACTAACTTAATCTTTTGGGGGAAGTCATCATGCCTTTAGTCATCGTAGGAATTGGGATCGTTGCGTTGCTCGTTCTCATCATGGGGTTGAAATTAAATACGTTCGTCTCACTCATCATCGTGTCCTTTGGCGTTGCACTGTTACTCGGCATGCCGCTCGATCAGATCGTCAAAACGATCGAAGCTGGTATCGGAGGAACGCTCGGTCACCTAGCACTGATCTTTGGTCTTGGTGCCATGCTTGGAAAGCTGATCGCTGACGCCGGGGGGGCGCAGCGAATCGCCATGACACTTGTTGCACGATTCGGGGAAAAGAACATCCAATGGGCAGTCGTCGTCGCTTCGTTCATCATCGGGATCGCACTCTTCTTCGAAGTCGGCCTCGTTCTGTTGATTCCAATCGTCTTTGCGATTTCACGTCAACTTCGTGTCTCGATCTTATATCTCGGGATTCCGATGGTCGCTGCCCTATCCGTCACGCACGGATTCTTACCACCTCACCCAGGTCCGACCGTCATTGCTGGGGAGTATAAAGCAAATATCGGGGAAGTCTTATTGTATGGTTTCATCGTTGCTGTTCCAACCGTCATCATCGCCGGTCCAGTCTTTACGAAAATCGCGAAACGACTCGTACCTGAATCGTTTACACGGACAGGAAACATCGCGTCACTCGGGGAACAAAAAGAATTTGATTTAGAAGAGACACCAGGCTTCGGCATCAGTGTCTTCACTGCGATGCTACCGGTCCTCTTAATGTCGATCGCAACAATCTTCACACTTTTACAAGAAACACTCGGTTGGGGTGAAAACAGTGTCATCTCAGCGATTGAATTCATCGGGAACGCTTCAACGGCGATGTTGATTTCACTACTCGTCGCGGTCTACACGATGGGAATCGCCCGCAAGATTCCGATGCAATCGGTCATGGAATCTTGTACGACGGCGATCGCCCAAATCGGGATGATGCTATTGATCATCGGTGGTGGCGGTGCATTCAAGCAAGTCTTGATTGATGGTGGTGTCGGGAAATACGTCGCCCAATTATTTGAAGGATCAGCGTTATCTCCGATTCTACTCGCTTGGTTGATCGCTGCGATTCTGCGGATCTCACTCGGTTCCGCGACAGTCGCTGCCCTATCAACGGCAGGTCTCGTCATTCCGCTACTTGAGCAATCCGACGTCAACTTAGCGCTCGTCGTTCTCGCGACTGGTGCAGGTAGTCTGATCGCTTCACACGTCAACGATGCTGGTTTCTGGATGTTTAAAGAGTATTTCGGATTATCATTAAAAGAAACGTTTGCGACATGGACTGTGCTTGAGACGATCATTTCCGTTTGTGGACTTGGTTTCGTTCTTCTCCTCAGCCTCGTCGTCTAAAAAAAGGAGTCGTTCTACTTATGCAACATTCTATTGGAGTCATCGGTCTTGGTGTCATGGGCCGCAACTTAGCATTGAACATGGCGAGTCATCAAGAAGAAGTCGCCATCTATAACTACACACGTGATTTAACGGATGATCTCGTCGCACATGATGAAGGATTACCACTCCATCCGTACTACGACATTGAAGCATTCGTTCAGTCACTCGCTCGCCCGCGTAAAATTTTCATGATGGTTACGGCTGGTAGCGCGATTGATTCGGTCATCGAATCATTACTTCCGCATCTCGAAACAGGTGATATCATCATGGATGGTGGGAACTCGCACTTCCTCGATACAGAGCGTCGTTTTGATGAACTACAACGCCACGGGATCGAATACATCGGCGTCGGCGTATCGGGTGGTGAAGTCGGTGCACGGACCGGTCCTGCGATCATGCCGGGTGGATCAAAAGAAGCGTACGACCATGTGGCACCGATCTTGACGAAAATCGCCGCTCACGTCGAAGGTGATCCATGTTGCGTCTATATCGGACCGAAAGGCGCTGGTCACTTCGTCAAGATGGTTCATAATGGCATTGAATACGCCGACATGCAACTGATTGCAGAAGCGTACAGTTTCCTTCGCTTCCGTCTCGGACTTGATGTCACGGAAGTCGCAGACATCTTCGCTGAGTGGAATGCAGGCGAACTGAAAAGTTACTTGATCGAGATCACGGCGGATATCCTCCGGAAAACGGATGACGAGACAGGACAACCGTTAATCGATGTCATTCTCGATCAAGCCGGTCAAAAAGGAACCGGAAAATGGACAAGCCTGCAAGCCATTGATAATGGGATCGCCTCTTCGATCATTACGGAAGCCTTATTCGCGCGTTACCTCTCGGCTGTTAAAGAAGAACGCGTCGCAGCGTCTGCTGTCTTGAAGGGACCAGAAGACTTGTCATCGCTTGAGCGAGACGCGTGGGTCGAACGGATTCGTCAAGCGCTTTATATGGGGAAAGTCGCAGCTTACGCGCAAGGCTTTACCCAGTACCGGACATCGTCTGAATTGTACGACTGGAATCTACGGCTTGAAGAGATTGCCTTGATCTTCCGTGGCGGCTGTATCATCCGAGCAGACTTCTTGAACGTCATCAGTGAAGCGTTCAAAAATGATGCGAATCTCTCAAACTTGATGCTTGCACCGTTCTTCGCTGAGAAAGTACAGGCGTATCAAGAATCGTTACGCCATGTTGTCGCTGAGGGTGCTCTGTCTGGTTTCGCCCTACCATGTCTATCAACGTCGTTGACGTATTATGATAGCTACCGGACAGCAAATTCAAATGCCAACATGTTGCAAGCGCAACGCGATTATTTCGGCGCTCACACGTATGCTCGAACAGACCGCGAAGGCATCTTCCATACAGACTGGCAATAAGGAATACAGATCTCGACTCCTGTTTCATTTAGGCGTCGGGATTTCTTTTTTTGTTCACACAATCTTTATTGAAATAAGAATTTACCGATTATACCTTGACAAAAGTGTTGGTCTATATGAAATTAGTATTAGATTAGAATTATTCTAGTGTGATAAATACAGATTAACTGTATGCACTAGGACAGATTCTAAATATAGAACCCTTGAGGAGGATTTTTATCATGTCTTTAATCGGAAGTGAAGTAAAACCATTTAGCGCATCAGCATTCCACAACGGAGAATTCGTTGACCTAACGGATGCCAACCTTCGCGGTAAATGGAGTGTCGTATGTTTCTACCCTGCAGACTTTACATTCGTTTGCCCGACAGAACTCGAAGATCTTCAAAACCAATACGAAACACTCAAAGCGCTTGACGTTGAAGTTTACTCTGTTTCAACAGATACGCATTTCACACATAAAGCATGGCACGAAACGTCAGAAACAATCGGTAAAATCGAGTACGTCATGATCGGTGATCCATCACACGTCATCTCACGTAACTTCGAAGTCTTGAACGAACAAGATGGTCTTGCTGACCGCGGTACGTTCATCATCGATCCAGATGGCGTCATCCAAACAGTTGAGATCAACGCAGGCGGTATCGGTCGTGATGCGAGCACGCTCGTCAACAAAATCAAAGCAGCACAATATGTACGTAACAATCCAGGCGAAGTTTGCCCAGCGAAATGGGAAGAAGGCTCTGCAACACTTACACCAAGCCTTGACCTCGTCGGAAAAATTTAAGGAGCGGATTCGCGATGGCTTTAGCCCCAGACATTAAAGCACAACTCGCGCAATACCTCGAGCTTCTCGAAGGCGATCTCGTCCTAGCTGTTAGTGCTGGGACAGACGCCGTCTCGCTTGAGATGAGCGCACTCGTCGAAGAGATCGCAAGCATGACACCACGCATCTCCGTCGAGCAGGCAAGTCTTCCCCGGACACCAAGTTTCACAGTCAACCGTGTCGGTGAAACAAGCGGCATCACGTTTGCGGGAATTCCACTCGGTCATGAGTTCACGTCCCTCGTTCTCGCACTTCTCCAAGTCAGCGGTCGAGCACCGAAGGTCGACGCGGACGTCATCAAGCAGATTCAAGGCATTCAAGAAACGTACCACTTCGAGTCGTACATCAGCTTGAGCTGCCACAACTGCCCAGATGTCGTACAAGCGTTGAACGTCATGAGCGTCCTCAATCCGAACATCAGTCACACGATGATTGATGGTGCGGCATTTAAAGCAGAAGTCGAACAAAAAGAGATCATGGCTGTTCCGACGGTCTTCGTCAACGGTGAAGCGTTCGGTAACGGACGGATGTCACTTGAAGAAATCTTGGCGAAGCTTGGCACAGGTGCCGATGCTGCTGATTTCGCCGACAAAGATCCGTACGACGTCCTCGTCGTCGGTGGTGGTCCTGCTGGATCGAGTGCTGCGATTTATGCAGCCCGTAAAGGGATCCGGACAGGAATCGTCGCAGAACGCTTCGGTGGACAAGTCATGGATACGATGAGCATCGAGAACTTCATCAGCATGAAGTACACAGAAGGACCAAAACTCGTCGCAAGTCTTGAGGAGCACGTTAAGGAATATGGCATCGACGTCATGAACCTGCAACGAGCAACTCGTCTTGAGAAGAAGGACCTCCTTGAGCTTGAGCTTGAGAACGGTGCCGTCTTGAAAACGAAGAGTTTGATCCTTTCAACAGGAGCACGCTGGCGTAACGTCGGTGTCCCAGGTGAACTCGAATTCAAGAACAAAGGCGTCGCGTACTGCCCACACTGTGACGGTCCATTGTTCGAAGGAAAACGTGTCGCAGTCATCGGTGGCGGAAACTCAGGGATCGAAGCAGCAATCGATCTTGCGGGAATCGTCAAGCATGTCACGGTCCTTGAATTCGCACCGGAACTAAAAGCCGATGCTGTTCTTCAAGAACGCCTCGCTTCGCTTCCGAACGTCACGGTCGTCGTCAACGCACAGACGAAGGAAATCACAGGAACGGATAAAGTGAACGGTATCACTTATATCGAGCGCGAAACGAACGTCGAACGTCATGTTGAGCTCGAAGGTGTCTTCGTCCAAATCGGTCTCGTACCAAACACGGACTGGCTCGGTGAAACGGTGAGCCGTAACAAGTTCGGTGAAGTCCAAGTTGATCGTCACGGCGCAACGAACGTACCAGGTGTTTTCGCTGCAGGCGACTGCACGGATAGCGCATATAAACAGATCATCATCTCGATGGGATCTGGTGCAACCGCTGCACTGGGTGCTTTCGATCACTTGATTCGGAATTAATACGAAAAGAGCGAAACTCGTCCGAGTTTCGCTCTTTTTCTATCTCAATAGTAGATTTCACCGTACCAGGTACAATGATATTCTTTCGTGATGTGGTGTTTTGTTAAGATGCCCTGCTTCGCGTATGTACCACTGACTGTTACGACCATTGTTTGCCAAGCATCGATTGGAGTACCAGAGAATCCGGTTTGCGTCCATTTTCCACCATCGATTGCAAGAGACGTCATCGAAAAGACATCGGATAATCGTTGTCGTTTACTCTGTTCCAAGAGTTCCGTCTCGAAATTTCCCATGATCCGGACATCGTTTCCACGTTCCATGTGTTCAAGCGTTCGTTCACTATCCCACTCTAAGCTCGTTTGGACATGTAATGGCTTTAACCGTTTGATTGCCCGTTCCTGAAAACGTTCCGGTGAAACCCAGTCCTCATCTGCGAACTGATCCGCTGCAAGCAACGTGACGTCCGCATTTTCATGTGTCCGATTCAGTTCTCGCACGATTTTCTCGTATGCCGCGTAATAACGTTGATGTTGTGTCGTCTGATCCTTTGCCTCCGAAGTGACTGGTGACAACGAAGCAAGTATGACAACGGCTGTCGCGATCTGGTATTTCATAGACTTCCCCTTCCTTTCGCTGTTCATTGTACGAAAAAAACGAGGAATAGATTCGAAAATGATAACCGTTTTAAAGATTTTTTCATTCAAGATTGTATGAATAGATTAAACTCTTCTGGAATTAAGAACGAATGACGATTGTTCAGTCAATCTGACCCCTATAAATAATTCAAAGTTGACACTTTTGACTAGTCCAGTCATCTGATAGATTGAAGATATCTTAAAATCTATCATAAAGAAGGTTAGCCACATGCAAAAAGCAGCACCGTACTCTAGCACTCGTACCCGCCAGCTTGTCATCACTGCGATGTCGATCGCACTTGTTCTTGTTGCAACAATGTTCATCAATATCAAATTACCCATCGCTCCAAACGGTGGTCTCATTCATATGGGAACAGCGATGCTCTTTCTTGTTGCCATTTTATTCGGTCCCCGGACAGCACTGCTTGCCGGTGCTGTTGGAATGGGCTTGTTTGATCTTCTATTGGGCTATACGATTTGGGCCCCTGGTACAATCATCGCACGCGGACTTCAAGGATTGATTGTTGGTTACATCGCGTGGTCAGGTGGTCGTAACGGAACGAATGTCACGTTCAACTTAATCGGGATGATCGCTTCCGTTCCTGTTATGCTACTCGTTTACTTCGTGCATGAAGGAATTGCATTCAGCAACTGGGTCGCACCATTCGGTTCAATTACAGGAAACATTATTCAAAACGTCCTCGGAATCCTTGTCGCGATTCCAGTCGGGATCGCACTGAAGAAAACGCGCTTCTTCCGTAACTTCCGCTAAATCAAAAAAACCGTCCGGCTCTTGTAGAGTCGGACGGTTTTCGTTTAGCGAATCGGTTGACCTTGTTCAAGCTCAAGCGTTTTTGCTGTTTCTGCATGGATCTGTTCGAACAACTCCGGATGTTCAACGAGTGAGATCCCGTAAGACGGAATCATCTCCTTGATTTTTGCTTCCCACGCCGGTAATTCGGACGGGAAACATTTGCCGAGTACTTCGAGCATGACTGGAACCGCTGTTGAAGCACCTGGAGAAGCTCCAAGTAAAGCAGCAACAGATCCGTCAGCTGCACTGACGACCTCTGTTCCGAACTGGAGTGTTCCTTTTCCTTGCGGTGTATCCTTGATAACTTGGACACGTTGACCAGCAACGACGACATCCCAGTCTTCCGTCTTCGCATTCGGAATGAACTCTCGTAATTCGTTCATTCGTTGTTCCGTCGACAAGAGAACTTGTTCGATCAGATACTTCGTCAATCCCATCTCTTTTGCTCCCGCAGCAAGCATCGTCAAGACGTTGTTTGGTTTGACGGACGCGATCAAATCAAGATTTGATCCTGTCTTGAGAAACTTCGGTGAGAAGCCAGCAAACGGTCCGAAGAGGAGCGATTTCTTTCCATCGATGTATCGTGTATCCAAGTGCGGTACTGACATCGGTGGTGCTCCGACTTTCGCTTTTCCGTAGACTTTCGCATGGTGCTGTTCAATGATCTCAGGATTTTTACAGACGAGGAACAAGCCGCTGACCGGGAAACCACCGATTTGCTTCGATTCCTCGATGCCTGTTTTTTGGAGCAATGGTAGACTACCACCGCCGCCCCCGATGAAGACGAACTGCGCCGTATGATGCTCGATCCGGTGATCGCGCTCATTCTTCACTTTGACTTCCCAACCACCGTCAACACGTTTCAAGTCCTCGACACCGTGCTGGTAGTTGATCTCTACATCGTGCTGTGCGAGATATTCAAACAGGATCCGTGTCAACGCACCGAAGTTGACGTCCGTTCCTGAATCGATTTTTGTCGCAGCGATCGGCTCTGGTGACGTCCGACCGTTCATGATGAGTGGAATCCACTCGGCTAATTTTACTGGATCTTCCGAATACTCCATCCCTGCAAACAACGGATTTGCTGAGAGCGCTTCCAATCGTTTTTTCAGGAATTCGACGTTTTCCGTCCCTTCGACCATGCTCATATGTGGAATCGGCATGATGAATTCTTTCGGATTCGGCAAGACCCCTTCCTTGACGAGATGCGACCAGAATTGACGCGACAGTTGGAACTGTTCGTTGACTTTGACCGCTTTACTAATATCGATCGAACCATCGGCGTTTTCCGTCGTATAGTTCAGTTCACACAGTGCGGCGTGACCTGTTCCTGCATTGTTCCACTCGTTCGAGCTCTCTTCCCCGGCACTCGCGAGTTTCTCGAATACCTTGATGTTCATCTCAGGCGCGAGTTCTTTTAATAAGACCCCTAACGTCGCGCTCATGACTCCGGCACCAATTAAAATAACGTCTGTTTTTTTAGGCATACTGCTCATGATATCCTTCCTATCCCCGTTGATATTATGGACTACCTGTCATGAAAAACTTCCCCCTCATGACGACAACTTACCTTTCCATTATAACCCTATCATAGCTTGCACAGAAAGGAACTTCTTTTACATTCAGAAATGTGCTGCAGTAGCCGATTTTACAAAATCGTCTGCCTCTTTTCGAAGCAGACGATTGCATTCATTTGATTCGTAATCCTAAGTTTCCTTTAACGGTTTCATACCAGCGAAATGTGTGGTGGCATTGTTGAATTACTGGCTCATCCATCGTAATAGCCATCACCTGCTGTCCATAGTCATCAAAGCGTAAATAAACAAGATAACTCCCCTTTTCGATTTGTTTGGGTAGTTCTATCCGTAAGTGATAATAATGATTTTCAAGATCTGTAACATGCGTCGTCAAAAGATGTGTTTCTTCCATCCATGTACGATGTTGTAACGTAATCCCTTCTACTCGAATTTGTCGATCTCCAAGTGTTTGAACCGTTAGATTTAGTCCATCTTCTGTCCGTTCTAATTTGTGTACCTTCACATATAGAGGGAGCGCTAGCATTTGTGTCTGACCATTGCCTAATGGAATATTCCAATAAGGTTGATCATTCACCCATTCGACTTTCTTTATTTCTTTCGATTTCGACCACTTAACAGCATCCAAAAGATCATCAAAACGTTCAGCTTTCCAATAGTGATACAACAGACGATTGAACGGCTTTTCAATCAATGAATCGATAGGATAGGAACGATATTGCGTAAACAAGGCGACGACACGCGCAAACATCTGATGATAGACTGATGGATCATTACTTTTGAGAAAGTGCTTACGATCATAAAAGCGTGTGATACAGTCAAACTCAATCAGTCGATTGAGGATAAGTCGTTCCTTTTCAGCAGATAAGTCATATTCCAACACACGACGTAAGACGATAAGATTCGTTTCCATCTTTTCCATAATGTCGGTCTGCTTCGTTAATGAGTCATTCTCGTCGAGACGATTCAAATAATAGATGGGGGCAGTAACTGTCGAGATCATATCTGTTCGTACTAAGACATCGATAAAAAATTGTTTATCTTCGGCGAATTTCATCGAAGGAAATTGAATAGCATGACGTAACAGGAAATCTCGACGCATCATGCGGGCACGTGGGCCGAGATGATAAAAAGCGTGCTTTAAAGTATACGGAGAGACGTGATCACGATCGCGATTAGATTCGTGAACACCAATGATTCGATTCGGTTGATTCGTCGATACTTGAATGGTACGCCCGACGGCATAGTCTACTCCGGTTCGATTCATCGTCTCACTTAGAATCCGTAATCCGTCATGTGCTAACCAATCGTCGGCATCCAAAAACGTGACATATTTCGATCGTGCCAGAGTCAAACCTAGATTACGTGGCATCGCAGGCGTACCTGTATTTTTTTTCAGCAGTACGCTGACAAGTTGAGGATATAAGGCGGATAAGCGTCGTAAAAGGCGACGTGAGCCATCTGTGGATTTATCATCTACCGCAATGATCGTCACGTTTCGAATACCGATTGTCTGTACTAAAACGGAGTTAATCGTTCGTTCAAGATAGATAATCGCGTCGTACACTGGAATGATGACTGTAATAGCGACATGACGTCTCAATCGTTTTTTATTGAGCACCTCATAGTCTTTCGGTAGTGATGAAATATTCGATCCCACGTGTCTCACTCCTCGTTCGCAAAGGTGATTCAATTTATAAACGATAATGGTTTTAAATGTAAAATATACATAGTATAAATAAAATTTTACGATTCTGCAAGCGTGGTTTGAACACATGCCAACGTATGAATTTATCCAAAAACGGTAATCATATAGCAAAGGTAAAGGAGGAACTCTAATGGCGACACGCTGGATATTTGGTAATCAATTGAATCACGATCTCCCCTTATTGCAGGAAGCAAACAAACAAGATGACGTCATCCTGATGGTCGAAGCGACCTCACGCTCCAAATGGAAGACGTATCATAAACAAAAGCTCATCCTCGTCTTCTCGGCGATGCGGCATTTCGCGGAAGAACTACGCGAGAAAGGCTTCACCGTTGATTACCGGGAAGCCGACTCGTTCGATCAGGCATTCAAGGCGCATCGTAAAGAGCATGATCCAAATCATGTACTCTATACGGCGATCACGGATGAACCGATGCGCAAGGCGATGCACAAGTGGCAAGACAGTTTACCGAAGAAAATCACGGTCGAGGTTTGTTCCGACGTGCCGTTGTTTTTACTGACGCAGGAAGAAGCGATTGAAGCAATCGGTGACAAGCCATACAAGATGGATCGTTTTTATCGCAAACTGCGCAAGGAACGAAACGTTCTCATGAACGGCTCCAAGCCGATCGGTGGAAAATGGTCGTTTGACGCCGATAATCGAAAACCAGCGAAGTCCGGTACGACGTTTAAGGATCCAATTCAGTTTCGTCCGGATCGCATCACAAAGGACGTCATTGAAAAGGTCGAACGGGATTTTTCTGATCACCCGGGAGCACTTGACGCGTTTCATTGGCCGGTCACGCGGAAGGAAGCGATGCGTGCCCTTCATCGCTTCATCGAAGAGCGGCTCGAGACGTTCGGGACGTATCAGGACGCCATGCTGACTGGTGAAGATACGCTATCGCACTCGCTTTTATCGGCAGCAATCAATCTCGGCTTACTGAGACCGGAAGAGGTCATTCGCCAAGTCGAGGCAGCACTCGAAGAACAAGATGCTCCGCTCAATGCGGTCGAGGGTTTCATTCGTCAAATCTTAGGGTGGCGCGAATACATGCGCGCTGTATACCTAGCCGAGATGCCGGACTATGCTTCCGTCAATGTGCTGCATCACGAAGCGGATCTACCGGACTTTTTCTGGACCGGAAAAACGAACATGCACTGTGTCGCTGAATCGTTACGTCCTGTCGTCGAGCATGCGCACAATCACCACATCCAGCGCTTGATGGTGCTCGGGAACTTCGCTAATTTGTTTGCGATCTCACCACAACAGACGGCAGATTGGTTCAATGAAATGTACATCGATGCCTACGACTGGGTCGTCTTACCGAACGTCCTTGGGATGGCGCTTCATGCCGATGGGGGAACGTTATCGACCAAACCGTACATTGCCTCGGCGAATTACATCAATAAGATGAGTGATTATTGCAAGGGATGTCCATTCCATCAGAAAGACATGCTTGGCGAAGACGCCTGTCCATTTAACGCCTTGTACTGGGATTTCATCGATCGGCACGAAAAGCGCTTCGCTGATAATCCACGGATGTCGATGATGTATCGACAATGGGAAAAACGGGATGCCGACAGCAAACGCGATATTCGCAAGAAAGCCAAAGCACTTCGGAAACAACTACAGGACGGAGCTTTCGATACACCATGAAAAATGCCGGACGGATTAGATCCGACCGGCTTGTTTTAGATTATGCACTTTTTTGATTAACTGCTTGTTGTTTCTTTTTTCGGAGATGATATAGTCCGAATAGTCCAAGGAACCAGACCGGTGTCAGCAACAAGGCAGGACGTGTATCTTCCGCAAATAGCATGACGACGAGAATGACTGCAAACAATCCTAGCACGAGATAGTTGACGAGTGGTGTCAATGGTGCTTTGAATGTCGACGACGCATGTAATTCCGGATTCTGCTTCTTATACCGGAGATGACAAACGAGGATGACACCCCAGACCCAGATGAAACAGATTGCACTAATTGTCGTGACGATACTGAACGCTTGACCTGGTAACAGTTTACTGAGTAAGGCACCGACTGAGACGACGATCGTCGAGACGAATAAGGCGTTTGCTGGGACATGGTTCTTGTTCAACTTCGAGAACTTTTTCGACGCTTGCTGTTGATTTCCCAGGTTATATAGAATCCGGCTCGTCGAGAACATCCCGCTGTTACACGCCGAAGCAGCGGACGTCAGTACGACGAAGTTGATGATTCCTGCTGCAAGCGGAATCCCGATCAAACTGAATGTCTTGACGAACGGGCTCTCTGTCGCATTTAATCCTGTCCATGGGTTGATCATCAAGAGAATGAGTAAGGCACCGACATAGAAGAATAAGATCCGAAGTGGAATCTTATTGATCGCGGATGGAATGTTCTTCTTCGGATCCGCTGTTTCTGCTGCGGATACCCCAACGAGCTCAACACCGACATAGGCGAAGACGACCATTTGGAACGATAGCAAGAATCCTGTAATTCCGTTTGGCATCCAGCCACCATGTGACCAGAGATTCGAGACGGTCACGGGACCCGCGTCTGTTTTAAACCCGATCGCGAGCAAGACGATTCCGACACCAATCAAAGCAAGGATTGTCACGACCTTAATCAACGCGAACCAAAATTCGAGTTCACCGAACAATTTAACGGTCAACAAGTTAAAGCCCAGTAAAATCAAGAGCGCAAGAACGGCTGGAATCCATTGCGGGATATCAAACCAATACTTAACGTAGACACCGACGGCGATGATGTCTGCCATCGCGGTCATGATCCAACAGAACCAATACGTCCAACCCGTCACGAACGCGGCACGTGGTCCGAGATAATCTTCTGCGATATCCGTAAGTGACTGATAACCTGCTTTTGACAATAACAATTCTCCAAGTGCCCGCATGACGAAGAAGATCGCGATCCCGACGAGTAAATAGGCAAAAACAATCGATGGTCCGGCGAGTTGAATCGCTTTTCCTGATCCTAAAAATAAACCTGTTCCGATCGTTCCACCAATGGCAATCAACTGTACATGACGATTCGATAAATCCCGCTTTAATCCTTGCTGTTCCAAACCTGAACTCCTCCTTGTGATGATTTCTCTACACTTCAGACCGTTCTGTCGGTCCTGAAAAAGAAAAAAAGAGACTGGACGAATGTCCAATCTCAACAAAATCAAAGGAATAACCCATACACGCCACTACGACATTCTATGAATGCCCGTCGCTGCATGTGATTACTCTTCTGTCCGTTTGCCTGAGATTGTGAACCCTTCGGCGCCGTTTCAACACGGTCTCTCCAGAAGCTGCTCCTGCCATAGTGTGACCCATGACAATCATAGCTTTCTCTTTATTTGATTATCCGATGCGTCGCTGCATCGATGAATTGTTTCTAATTCTAGTAATCTCGACAGCTTTTGTCAACGCCTTTTTCAAAATGATTTTTCAATTCATGAAAAGGACTTTACCATCTTTTCCAGAAATCATACAGCACTACTTGATCACGAAAGGAAAGATGATATATGTCGACGATTTATTTGATTCGCCACTGCGAAACGACCGGTCAAGCACCTGATGCCCCATTAACACCTCGCGGAGAAGAACAGGCGCAACGACTGTGTACAAAGCTACTCGAGCTTCCGATCACGCATATCGTATCGAGTCCGTATCGTCGTGCCCTTGACTCGATTCATCCACTTGCGACTGCTCTGAAATTTCCTATCACACGAGAAAATGATCTGAAGGAACGACGATTAAGTGCCGTCCCACTTGAGAATTGGCAGGATCATCTTCGTCAAACATTCAATAATCCGGACTATACGTGTCCCGGTGGCGAATCCAGTCGGGTAGCGACGGGGCGTATCACACGCGTCGTTGAAGAAGCGTTGCAACAACAGGATGGATCCATTCTCATAACACATGGGAACTTGCTATCTTTATATCTACATTCGATCGATCCAACGTTCGGATTCGAAGAAAGTTTACAGCTGAAGAATCCGGATGTTTTTAAGGTGACACAAATCGATGGTGTCATATCCTTTCAACAAATCGATCTATACTAACGGAGTCTGACTTAAATGTGCATAACGCTTCAATTCGAATACGGTTTGGTCAAAATCAATTTTTTGATCATCAAAGACTTGTATGTAATCGGAGCGTTGTGCAATCGTCATCGTTTTTCCGCTACGAACACTTTTCGGTCGACTTAAATTCAACTCATTCGTTTGAGAATACTCTAATAACGCCTGCATGCACTGATCTCGGTACGCTCTCATATTTTGACTATCAGTAGCCTCTACCTTTGCTTTTAACGTTGATTCTTCTAACTGCCAATAGTGCTGACTGCATTTCCCTTTCCACCAAAATGCCCAAAATCCACCGCGGGCATTTTCCACGCGCCCCCAGTTTCCGTTCTGCAATTCTTTTTGCAGATCTCTAAAGAATCCTTGCCAAGAGAAATTGCTCCATTCCGTGAGAGGTAGTGATTTATAGGATTCGATTGAGGTGTCGATCTGCTTGAGATACTGAAGATAATCATTCAAAATCTCATTGGTCGTCGAAGGATGAAAGCCGCTCAGTACTTCGATCATCTTCGTTCGTGTGAATACTTGATATCCTGCTCCTGTCACACCGGAGTAATCGCCTTGTTCTACGATTTTGTAATAAATCGGTATCGGCTTCAAATGCCATGTCTCGGGATGCGTTTTGACCATGTCAAGATATCGCTTTAATTGGTTCGAATGATGTTTCGTAAAGACTTTATCCTCGATCAGAATGGCATATGTCTCATTGATGACCGCTAATATATCTAGACTATTGAACTGTCTTCTAATACGGACACTGTGAATGGGTTCCCGCAATGGGCAATCATGAAGGTGGAACATTTCACGTACAAACTCATTCGCCATCGCATGGAGTTGTGGATCGTGACTTCGTACTCCTTCTTCCGCCCACTTCAATAACCAACATAGAAAGGCATCTTGCGATAACTCACTGGTGGCATAATCAAAAATATTAGGTTTCAAGCGAATACCTCCTTTTATTACAATTATAACCATTTAACTTTCTATTATTATTCCTTTGAAGAATAATAACGAACTCCACTCATTCAATTTGCTTATAGATTTCATAAGAACTATCTATTTTACTTCCCTTCAAAACGGCTTTATATTAAACGAATTGATAACAAAGTTAAGTAGTTTTCGATTCATGTATGAAGCGGAACTTCAGAAAAGAAGGGATTTTTATGTCTACCACAAAAAAAGGCTATTTCATGATGATCGTCCTCTGGTTCGCCTATGCGACCTTCGCCATGAACTGGGTCGCCGGTTCGTCGTTGACGCCACAAATCACGGCGCATTTCTTCGGTAATCAGACCGTTGACCCTCTCATCTCACAACTCGTCAACTATTCGATCACGACGGCACGTGTCTTCGCCAACATTCTTGCTGCGCTTATCTTGATGAAGCTCGGTCCGAAAAAAGCACCGCTACTCGCACTGTTGTTCCTGATGATGTCGATTGTCGCCATCTATCTGCCGAACTACTGGGCGTATACGGTCGCTCGCATGGTCATGGGACTCGGTGGTTCAATGGTCATCGTTTACATGAACCCAGTCGTGACACGTTACGTCCAGGATCCAGCTGAAAAATTACGGATCAATGCCTTCAACACCGTCTCCTATAACGTCGGTGCATTCGTCGTTTCGCTCTTGTTCACGTTGTTCGCCGATCAATTCGTCAGTGACTGGAAACTGACGTTGACGATCTTCGCGAGTCTGACAGCGATTCTCTTCTTCGCGTGGTGGATCGGTAGTGAGTCGTTCGAGTTGAACGATGCTTCGGACGCGGACGAAACGCCTTACGGTTATGGAGACGCTGTCCGCGATTCGTTCCTCTGGAAATATGCAATCGCCTTCGGTGGTTTCTTGACGCTCTATATCTTATCGCTCGTCGGCTTGAAACCCGTTTTCGATACGTATACGCAGTTGAACGGTTCGCTCGTTAACCTGTTGGTTTCAGGTGCTGGAATCATCGGTACGTTCGTCGGTCTACGGATTGGTAACAAGGGCACACCTCGTAAACCGATTCTATTAATCAGCGGGACGGTCATGATTGCGAGCTTCCTTGTCACTGTCTTGTTCGGAAACATCTCGCCACTCGTTTCGTATGTCTTTGCGTTCATTTCCGGATTTGCGATGTACATCCAGTATCCGATTTTCATGAACTTGGCACACGAACGAAAAGGCATGACGCCGCAAAAAATCACTGTCTTGTTCGGTCTCTTCTGGGCGATCGCCTATGCGACGCAGACGATCTTTACGATCATTTGGAGTTACGCACTCGGACATGCTGGATATACGGTCTCGATGATCGTCTTCTTCCTCTGCTGTTCCGTTTACCTGTTCTTCACGTTCTTCTTACCAGAAACGAAACCAAAACGGACGAATGCAGTTCGAAAATCCGCTTAATCAAGCAACAAGCCCTTCCGGAATCACAGGAAGGGCTTATTTTTATGCTTCGTTATGCGCGCCGTAGCTATGACGAAGAGCAAATAACAGTCGAATCAATGATTCATGATAACCGATGAACCAGCCTTCTTCGATTCCATTAACGATCGCTTCTTCTGTCATCCAGGCGACGCGCTGGACTTCTTCTTCCTGTAACGTTAGCGTCGTCAAATCCACTTCCTGCTCGACGAGATAATAATCGTCAAAACCGATTTCAAAAGGAATCGTCAGATGGGGACGGACACCCGTGAAATCGATATCGAGTCCTAGTTCTTCCGACAGTTCACGTTGCGCTGCCATCTGACTCGTATCCCCGCTGATCGCACTACCCCCGACCGTCAAATCCCACATGTTCGGCCAGCCGGATTTAAACGGTTGCCGTTGCTGGACGAGCATCTCTCCCTTGGCGTTAAAGACACAGACGTGAATCGTCATGTGATAATCGCCCGCTGTATGCGGTGTTCCCCGTGTCCAGAGCCGTCCTGTTTTCTTGCGGTCCGCTGTGTATACATCCCATTGCTCCATCTTGCATCGTTCCCCTTTTTAATTGATGAAAGACGAGTTGTTTGAACTTTCCTCCGCCTTGACGCAATCAATCGCGACGACGAGGGCAATCAACAACTCTTCCATCGCTTCATCTTCAACTTCAATCATGTACTGATCGGTCCAAGAAATCCATTTCTTCTGAACGCGACCAATCCGTTGTCCTTGTTGTAGGACTTCAAAATCAACATCCCACCAGTCGCCCGTCACTTCGAACTGATCCGAGTTGATCGTATAACGGTCCTTGAAGAAGGTAAGTTCTTTAATGATTTCAAATGATTGTCCTGCTGCTTCGACATAAAAGACAGGGCGGAAACTAAACGTTTTCTTCTCGATTTCGGCGACGACTTCTCCGTTTCGGTTCGTTACGGAAAAAGTCTTCGGTAATTTCATAAAACTCCCCTCGATGTGATACGCATCGTGTCCCGCTTCGTCCTGAATCGCAAATCGTCCGCGTAAACTGAAGGCTTTTTGTTTCATATAGAGTGTATGCATATCGGTCTCCTCCTTTAATGTATAGTCTCATTTACGCTACCAGCGCTCGAAAAGATTCAATATCTGGAAATTATCGTTTGTGTCCGGACTTTCAGTGGTATCAACTTACATACCACGAATCTACGGGAAAGAAGGAATTCTGATGTCCATCGATACGATTGTTCTCTTCATTCTGCTCGCCATCGCCCTGTTGATCATCCTTGTCCCGTCCCTTCTCTTTTGGCACGTCTGGCGCGCCGATCGTCGCCAGCAAGAACACGCGGTCCTGCGCAATTTTCCCGTTCTCGGAAAGATGCGCTACATCCTCGAGAACATGGGACCGGAACTCCGCCAATACTTATTTCTCAACAATAACGAAGGCAAACCCTTCTCCCGCAATGAATACAAGACAGCCGTCCTTTCCGGCAAATACCAAAGTCGGATTCTCGGTTTTGGATCGGAACGTGACTTTGAAGAAGCCGGTTTTTATGTACAAAATGCCCTCTTTCCAACGAATCGTCAGGAATTACGCATCGATCAGACGAAACGTGTCGATACACACATCTATCAGATCGATCGCGATGAACTATTTACGCGTAAGGAACATCTCGTTGCCAAGCAAATCTCACCCTATCTCTTGAAAGTGGAGGATGCACCAGTCATTGGTGCGACAACATGTCGGCACCCTTATCAAATCCAAGGGCTGATCGGTCAATCGGCGATGAGCTTCGGAGCACTCGGTGACCGGGCCATCACTGCGCTCTCGATCGGACTCGGTCGCGCTAAGGGCAGCTGGATGAATACTGGTGAAGGTGGTTTGTCCGATTTTCATCTCAAAGGTGACGTCGACATCATCTGTCAGATCGGTCCCGGTCTGTTCGGTGTCCGGACGGAGGACGGTGATTTTTCATTTGACGAATTCCAGAAAAAAAGTGAGTTACCGCAAGTCAAAGCCTTCGAACTCAAGCTCGCCCAAGGCGCTAAAACGCGCGGCGGACATTTAGAAGGTGCAAAGGTCACAGAAGAGATTGCTGCTGTCCGGAAGGTCAAAGTTGGTGTTGGCATCGATAGTCCGAACCGGTTCAATGAGTTCACGACACCAGAGACGATGCTCGACTGGGTCGAACATCTACGTGAGATCGGCGGGAAACCGGTTGGGATTAAAGTTGTCGTCGGTAATCTCGAAGACATGCGGCAGTTGATTGCTTATATGAAAGAATCTGGACGTCATCCGGACTTCATGACGATCGACGGGGGCGAAGGCGGTACCGGTGCGACGTTCCAGGAACTCGCCGATGCGGCCGGTTTACCACTCTTTTCCGCCTTACCGTTCGTCCATCAACTCCTGACGGAAGCTGGTTTACGCGATCAGGTCAAAGTGTTCGCGTCCGGTAAGCTGATCAGTGCTGATAAGATTGCGATCGCTCTCGCCCTCGGCGCCGATTTCGTCAACATCGCGCGTGGTTTGATGTTTAATGTCGGTTGTATCCAAGCCCAAGTCTGTCATACGAATCATTGTCCGGTCGGTGTCGCGACGACCGATCCAAAACTACAAAAGGCGCTGATTGTCGACGAAAAGAGTTTCCGCGTGACGAACTACATCATTTCGTTACGAGAAGGTCTCTATAACTTGACGGCGGCAGCAGGACTCGTCTCACCGACGGAACTTCGCCCGGAGCACGTCATCTACAAGGATGAAGCCGGACACCTGATTCCGGGACCAGACTGGATGGCACGGCATATGATGGATCGCTCTCTTTCCTCACGGTAACGAATAGCACTCACTTGCACTTTTTAGCGAGAGCGCTTAAAGTGTATAGTTGATGAAATTCTTTAACCACACATGTGCATTACCTTAAGGAAAGGGTTTAATATACTATGAAAAAGAACTTTTGGCAGGACCTACCACGACCATTTTTCGTCTTAGCACCGATGGAAGACGTCACCGATGTCGTCTTCCGTCACGTCGTCGCAAAAGCGGCGCGTCCGGACGTGTTCTTCACGGAATTTACGAATACAGAAAGCTATTGTCATCCGAAAGGCAAACAGAGCGTCCGCGGACGTCTCGAGTTCACGGAGGATGAACAACCAATGGTTGCTCACATTTGGGGCGACAGACCAGAATATTTCCGCGAAATGAGTATCGGTATGGCAGAGATGGGCTTTAGCGGAATCGACATCAACATGGGCTGTCCCGTTCATAACGTTGCTGTTAACGGAAAAGGCTCTGGCTTGATCAATCGTCCGGAAGTGGCGGCTGAATTAATCCAAGCTGCAAAAGCAGGCGGCCTCCCAGTCAGCGTCAAAACGCGTCTCGGGTACACGAAGGTCGAAGAGTGGCACGACTGGTTGCGCCACATCCTCGAGCAGGATATCGCGAACCTCTCGATTCACCTCCGGACACGTAAAGAGATGAGTGCCGTTCCAGCGCACTTCGAATTGATTCCGGAAATCAAGAAGTTACGTGATGAAATCGCACCACAAACGTTATTGACGATCAATGGTGATATCAACGATCGCCAACACGGTCTTGAACTCGTCGAGAAGTATGGTGTCGACGGCGTCATGATCGGTCGTGGGATCTTCCACAACCCGTTCGCGTTCGAAGTCGAGAAAAAAGAACATTCGAGCCAAGAACTCCTCGATTTGTTACGTCTACAACTTGATCTACACGATCACTATTCGGCTCAATTCGAGCCACGTCTTTTCAAACCATTACGCCGGTTCTTCAAGATTTACGTCCGCGGATTCCGCGGTGCGAGTGAACTACGTGTCAAATTGATGGAGACGAACTCAACGGACGAAGTGCGTGCTTTACTCGACGCTTTCGTTGAAGAAGAAGGTATTCACGAGGTCAACTCGTTTTCGATTTAATAACGAAGCACGCCTCCTCTTTTTGAGGAAGCGTGCTTTTTGGTGTTACCACTGTTCGACGGTTTGACGTGTGCGCGCACACCACTGTTCAAAGTCTGAAGCATGTGTCAGTAACAAGAAACGTCGTTTCCCGAGTCGTCGATCGAGCCGCGCGATGCCACGGATGAAAGGATGCGGATGAACGAGCGCTTGTTCAAACGCGAGATTCGGGTACTGTAACAAATCTTGCTGCATCTCATAGTTCGCTAGATACCCGTCTTGTTTGACCTGTCGTTCGATCTCATCTGATAACGCATGTGACTGCTTCAACCAGTCGGATTGCCATAGTTCTGGAAACGATTCATTTGGTCTTTCCGGTAACTGTGCAGCCCGTAACGCGTAGCGTCGATCGACTTCTCGTTCGAAGCGAAAATCGTCTGCTCCGAGAATCTCTTCCCCGTCAAACGTCACCCAGACGCGACTAGGACTGTCTTGAATCCGGTAGACGGCGGCGTGAAAAGCGATTCGTCCTTGTAACGACGGGGCGAGCAGTTGCTCGACCCGTTTTTTGATGATGGAAAACTGCAAGCGATCCGTCCTTTCCGTCCAGCTAATGCAATTAGCCGTTCTTCATATGAAACGATTCCGCAAGCGTGAACGTCAACTCTTTTAACTCCAGACCACCGAGTGCAAAGTAGAGTTTTAAATAGTTGTGCGGGTTGAAGACGAAGACGTCCTTCGTCTGGCTGACCCACTCGCCGTTCGTTCCGTTGAAGGTGAAGGTCGCGACCGGCATATTGTTCGCAAACAGTGTCACCGGCATTTGCGCCAATTCGCCGGCGTTCGAACGTGCCGTCAACGTGACCTGATACATCCCTGTCTCTTCTGCTGTGACGGCGAAGACGTGACTACTGCCCGTCGTCGTCGCAACATCCGTTAACGGGAACGCATCTCCACTGACGAGACGCTGGTGCGAGACGGCTTGCTCTTCGAGTGTCTCTTCTTCGACCGGTGCCCCGAGGACATCAATCGATGTCGCGGTTCCCATCACCCGTTCCATGACCGGTGACCGTAGCAGGAACTGACAGATGTTCGCCGCACTCTGCAGTAACTCCGAACGTCGAAGTGTTCCGTCGGCTAGAGCCGTCAACGTATCATCCTCGAACGGGTTCGTTCCCGGTTCCCCGACGACCATGTAGAGATCGTTTTGTGAACGGACCATCGTCGCTGTTTGCTGACGATTTGCTTCTAACCCTTCCGCATTGATTTTCGCCCACCAGTCGGTCATGACGATTCCGTCAAAGCCCCACTCATCACGGAGGATCCGCGTGTTCTGATCGTACAGGCCAGCAGTCCAGATGCCATTGACGGCACCATACGTCGTCATGATTGAGTATGCTTGCCCTTCCTTGACTGCCATCTCGAATCCTTTCAGGTACAACTCACGTAACGCCCGTTCTGACACGATCGAATCCAGATCATGCCGGTGGAACTCTTGGTTGTTGGCACTGAAGTGCTTCAACGTTCCTGTCACACCCACACGGTGCATCCCGTCGAGCTGTGCCACTGCCATTTTTCCAGTCAGATATGAATCTTCTGAGAAATACTCGAAGTTCCGTCCGTTGAGTGGATGACGGTGAAGGTTCATCCCTGGTCCAAGCAACGTATCAATCTCATTCTTCCGTAACTCAAGACCTGTCATCTCAAATAAATCCGCAATCAACGTCGTGTTGAACGTCGAAGCCAGCAACGTTCCGTTCGGTAACGAGAAGGCTTTTGTCCCAATATCCATCCGGATTCCAGACGGACCATCCGCGCAACAGCCTGCCGGAATACCGAGTGCTTCGAGTTCTGTCGTCACGCCACCGAAGGCGCCCGCCGTTCCTGGTGTGACACGCGGTGAGTTCATCCCTTCCCCTCGGACGATCGCTGCAAGATCTTCATCCGTCAATTGATCGAGGAACGTCTCAAGCGTGACCCGGTCTTCTTTAACGTCGCGTAACTTCCAACCAGCGTCTTCCGTCTGCGTCCGTTCAACGGGACGCTCCTGTTGACGACGCTGTTCCGGATCGATCGTCCGCAGTGGTGTCGCTTCATACGTCACCGTATATCCCGTTTCGGTCGCTTGCGGTTTGATGCGTTCAAACGCCGTCACCGGTGCCATGTTCTCCGTTAAGACATCCGTGACGTCAAGCGTCTCGACGGAATGGCTTGCGACTAGAACAGCCGACCGGACGTCCGTTCCGAGATAGAGCTGATACGTCCCGGGTTCAATGACATAAGACGACTTATGTCCAGTAACGCCACTATCGTCATAACTCGCAAACGAAGCGAACGGTACGACGAGTGTGAGAGATTCTTGCTCGCCTGGTGCGAGTTCTTTTGTCTTTCCGAACGTCACGAGTTGACGCGTTGGGTTCCCGAGTTGTCCTTGTGGTTTCTCAAGGTATCCTTGTACAACTTCCTTCCCGCTCGTCTGCCCGGTATTCGTCACCGTCGCCGTCACCGTCCAAGCATCAGCTGACGTCGTCACGTCTGTCGTCAGGTTGAACGACGTATACGATAATCCATACCCGAACGGATACAAGACTGCTTCCGGTGCGAACGTCTCGAAGTAACGGTACCCGACATAGATGTCTTCTTGATACAACGCGCGATCAGCGTGACCGAAGTGTGGTGTCGACGGATAATCATCGAGTGAACGAACGATCGTATCCGGTAGTTTCCCAGACGGTGAGACGCGGCCGAGCAAAAGATCACTCAGGCCGGTTCCCCCTTCCATTCCTCCTTGCCATGCGTAAAGGACAGCACTTGGCGCCGTCTCTTCAACCCAGCGCATATCGATGATGTTCCCGACATTCAACACGACGACAGTCTGCTTGAAGTGTGTCGTTACGAGACGAAGCATCTCCTGTTCCGTCTCCGTCAGGAAGTAACTTCCTGGATCCGCTGTATTGTCACGGTCTTCCCCAGCCGTACGACCGATCATGATCAAGGCAACATCGGAATCAAGCGCTGCTTGCTGAACGAGCGTCGCATCAAGCGGCATCTCTTCTTGCGACCATGGCTCGGCTGCCCAGCCTTCACCTTGATCAAACGGATGGTCTTCAAGCCATGTCTCGTACGTCGCAAGGACGTCCGTGTTCAGTGTCACGTCTTCGCGTAGCATGTCGAGCGGACTGACGACGTTTGTGACGTTGACCATCCCGCCTGATCCTGTGCCACTTTTATAGTAGTTGAACTGATTACGTCCAAAGACTGCGACCGTCGATGCGGGTTGTAACGGGAGTACACCATCGTTTCGTAAGAGCACCGCTCCTTCCGCAACGGTTTGTCGTGCGAGCTTTGTATAGGCTTGCCAATCGAGTGTATATGTCATGAGTCATCCACCTTTTTAGTTAGTTTGAGGGAAAAGTCGTTTTAAATCCTTCGCGATTTCATCTAAGCTATCTTCGGCTTGCGGATAAAGACCGAGTTTATCGAGAAAAGCATGTTCCATCCCCCGGTAATGGAGATAGCGGGTTTTGACGCCGGCACGCACGAGCTTTTTCGCATACGCTTCTCCTTCAAGACGTAAGTAATCAAACTCTCCCGTAATGACGAGTGCCTCTGGTAAATCGTTGAGCGTCGTGAACAACGGCGAGATCCGCGGATCCGTCGAATCACTTGCTTGAACGTACCATTGCTCGAGGACACCTTCTTCATCTTGAAGCGACAAAATGATTCGTTCGAGTAGCTCCGATTCCGTTTGTCGGTCATACGCTTCAAGCGTCCAGTCATATTCCAAATTCGGATGTTCACCGACATTGACGACCGGATAATACAAGACTTGATAGCGGATATACGGTGTCGGACGCTCGCGGTCGAGCAAACAACAGACCGTCGCCAAGTTCCCACCGGCACTATCACCGGCGACAGCGATCGCACCTGGATCAATCCCAAGTCGATCAGCGTGTTCGACTGCCCAATCGATCGCTGCATGACAATCCTCAAGTCCTGTTGGAAACGGATGCTCGGGTGCCAATCGATAACCGACCGACAAGACGGCGACGTTCCCTTTATCGGCTAATGCTTTACATGGATTCTCGACCGTCTCGAGCGTGCCACCGAAAAAACCACCTCCATGGAAATAGACGACGAGCGGGAGCGGACGCGCCGCTTCCGGACGATACAGCCGTGCTTCGATCGTGGTACCGGGTCTTGGGATCGCGAGGACGTCCGTTGAAATCTGCCGTGTCGACACGTCTTCGTTGTCCCACCCCATGCCGGCACGCGCCAGTTCAACTGGCGACGCCCCTTCTGGAATCGAGACCGATGGATGCTGCGTGAGAACAACCTCACGGACACGCGGATCGAGTGTCCCTGGAGTCGAGACGTCAGGAATCGGCTTATCGACGATTTCGAGTCCGTCTTGATGAATCGATGAACAATTTCGTAACGTTCGTAGCAAATCTTGCATCGATGCGGTAGACAAGTGGATCGCTTCCTTTCTGTTCAAACAGTTATCGAAAGCGCTTTCGATAACCACTAAAAAAATTTCGAATGCCTCTTTTCCAAAAAAGAGACCGCTTACGTCACAATATACCTGTCTTTGAAAGCAGAAGCAAATGTTTCACCTAAAAAAATCAGCGCAGTCGCCTGCGCTGATCCTCATCGTAATTGTTCTTGTGAAACGATCGTAAAGCCATCAATGACCGTGTCTTCCTCGACCTCAATCAACAGGCATCGTTTCCCTTGGTAGTTGACTTGTTTGACGTACTTCAAGTCTTGCGGACTGATCGCAATGTTTGCGACCTTCGTATTGATTTTAATCGATTTCGCTTCATAGTTCGGGACGATATTACTCGCTTTCATCTCGTATGTTGGATCGTCAACGACCGTCTTGAACGCCCGTTCGACCTGCTCTGTGCTGACGTCTTCGACACCGCTTGCCTTGAGGACACGCTCGACTTCCTGAACGTCGAGCATCGGTACTTCTTCTTCATCCTGATCCTCTTCGACGACGATCAACTGATTGATGTTTTCATAGACACCGGCTAGCGTCTTCGTATCCATCGATTCACCAACGACCGATTTAACGATTTCCTCGAAGATCGCTTTATCCTCATCTGCCGTGACGATCGGTTGACCGTTCAAGACGTGTTCAAGGAAGCCAAAATCCGGTTTGTTCGGTTTGCCCGCCGCATACAAGACATGATTGACGTCTGCTGCATTGTCGGTAAAGGTCGGGAAGAGAAATCCACCAATCGGCGACGCCAGTTTGATGACCGGATTGATGAATAAGTTCGACTTGAACTCGCGTTCGACAAAATCAAAGACGAGCGATTGTTTCGGTAACTCCGTTAAGTTAAGGCTACCGAGGATGAACGGCGTCGTATAGACGTCGTCATTCGGATCGATCTCTGTCTCATCCGCTTGGCGCTTCGTCGTTTTATAGTATTGTCCGCGAATGAACGTGACGACGAGGTCATTCTCGTACTGAACGTCCTGGACCATCTTCAACGCCATCATCTGCATCTGTTCGACCCAGTCCTCCGGCTCTTCCGCATACAGTCCTTCATAAAGGAGCTGTTGCGTATGACCCGTCTCTCCTTCTTCCGGATGGGTGAACTTGACCTCGAACAGCTTGACGTCGAGTTTTCCACCTAGTACCTTCTTGAAGTTCGCGAGGAACAGTTCCTGTTGCTCCGGATCAAGCAACGGAAACGGTCGGGCTTCCTCATGATAGATTTCGCTCGTCTCTTTTCGAATATAGACGTTGTAGATTTCATGGATTTTTAGTAAATCGGCATCCATCTTGAAGTGACGACGGATGTCGGCGATGTCTTTTTTATTCATGCATACCAGCTCCTCGAATCATTAAAATCCTGCTTCCTGAAAAGCGTACCATATGCGAGATGACCCGACATCTTTTAGAAAATCAATGCGCATGGAACGAATACGCACGTGTGACAGGATTAACGATCTCATATTCATATTCTTGGTGGGCAGCGCGAGCTTGCGCGATACAATTATCTAGTTCTTTTGTGTTGAAATAACGTTGCGCTTCCGTCAACGTGCCACTTACGACTAAAAATACGCCGAACACGATCAACCATCCTCTAATTCGTTCGTTCATTATGTAGTCTCCTTTCTTCTCCACCTAAATCCTAACATCAGACCCTTCTATATAATGACAAAAATTTAATTTTAGTAACATTTACACGATATTTATTTTTTCCTAAATAAGTGATGCCATACTAAAAAATGTGAAGGGTGTCTTCACATCATCTCGTCTCATACATAGGAGGAATGACACGTGTTCAAAGCCATCAAGTCCATCGTCATCACTGCACTCGTCTGCCTGACCGCTTTCCAATTTGATACGACATCCGTTTCCGCACTACCTTCGGGCATCTCGTCGAAAGCGACGGCTCAGTCTCAACTCGATGCCTTAATTGTTAAAACAGAAGGCAGCATGACTGGTTATTCGCGTGACTTGTTCCCGCACTGGAGCAGTCAAGGAGGCGGCTGCGATACACGACAAGTCGTCTTAAAACGTGATGCTGATTCATATGTCGGAACGTGCCCCGTTACATCCGGTTCTTGGTATAGTTACTATGACGGACTGACATTTACGAATCCATCTGACCTCGACATCGATCACGTCGTACCGCTTGCTGAAGCATGGCGCTCAGGCGCAAGCAGTTGGACGACGACGACACGTCAAGCATTCGCAAACGATTTAACAGGTCCGCAATTGATCGCTGTCTCTGCAAGCTCAAACCGTTCAAAAGGAGATCAGGATCCGTCGACATGGAAGCCGACACGGACAGGTGCGAGCTGCGCTTACTCGAAGATGTGGATTAATACGAAGAGTCGTTGGAACCTCAGCTTACAGTCGAGTGAAAAAACAGCTCTACAAACGATGTTGAACACATGTACATACTAAAAAGGAGTCGATTCGATGGAAACGAAAACCTCTACCTTTACCGCCACACATGGTGTCATGACGCAAGAAGTCGGTGTCATCAGCGGTGAACTCGAACTCCGGACGACCTGTCAGGAGGACGGAACATTGGAACTGAAGATTGCTTACGTCGGAGCGATAGACGTCTATACGTTACCTGGTAATTATCGTGTCCATGACGTCCGGGATCATGACGTCATACACGAAATTTTGAGAATTATACTAACACGTGCATAATATAAAATGCCTAAATCCGATAGTAAATACACTCGGATTTAGGCATTTTATATTAGATTTACTACAAAATAATTACATACAAAAAAAAAGATTATATGCTTGCGGTATACACTATGGATTCAAATAAAAAATTCTTGAATCAGTTTAAACAATCCAGGTAAATCTCCTCTACTTCTCTGACTATAGTTTTTTGCAATTAAAAATTTATTATGATGATCATCTAAGTAATCATATATATTTTTTTTCTCTTCAAATTTAACTAATTCTTTAGGTTCCAATATTGAAAATTTTTCACTTTTAACTCTAGACGATTTAGCATCTGTATTAAATTTGAATTTATTATATATATTGATTAAATCAATATTATTTGTTTTAAGTATTTCTTCTTTTATAGACTCATAGTACTTTCTTGGATTCAAACAATCTTCCATTTCTGTTGGATTATGATAACCAGATTTAGAAACTGACTGAAGATTTATATTTTCATCTTTATCTGGTTGAATTCTAACTATTTTTAGCTTCTCCTTTGCATCACTTTTAATTTGTAAGTCGTGAACTATTTCATCTGTATCAATTAAGCAGAGAACTTTGCTTTCGATACTTTTCTTTTCTTCTTTCTCCATAAATGGAGTAAAAAGATATTTATAAATTTTAATTACATTTCCACAACCACCTACACTTAAAATTTTCAAATTATCTACGTCTTTTAAATAATGTGATAAATACAGTTTATCATCACTACCCTCACAAATAATCCAGTTCGTTTTTTCTGATCGAATCGAGCTTAGAATTGAGGAAGTTAAATCAAAGTAGCTTTTCATTTGGATGTCCTCTGGCAAAGAACCTCTTTTTTCAAAATAGTTATTTAAATCATAAGTTTTGATTTGAACTTTATTTTCTGATTTAAGCTCAACATAGTGAACATTCCCTACATCGGTTACTGGTAGTGAACCGTACCAGTGAGTCGTAATTAGTAATTGAGCTTTACCTACTAAATTCTTCAATCTTTCAAACTGTCCAAATGCTTTGGTTAGATGTAATGAATTTTCAGGCTCATCAATAGCTAAAATTATTTTTTTATGTCTATCATTGTTTTCATTCTCTAAAAATGCTGTGGCTATATCAATTAAAGCAATTCTTTGCTCGCCTGAACTAAGTTCAAAAATTTCTTTTTTATCTTTTTTCAAAGTTCTAATCGAAAAATAAGCTTCTAAAATTCTACTTCGGACATCAAGTGAAGTTAATTTTCGTTTAAAGTTTCTTTCAGATTTATATGCGTAACTATTATCGATATCCTTAATCGTATCGTTTATTTTATTCATATAATCGTCTAAATTATTATTTAAATAAGTTATTAAATTAATTTTAAGACCTTTACCATCACCATCTGTTACATTTTTTTGGAGTAATATTTTATCTATACCCTCCAATATATCTGTACTCATCAATTCCTGCATCTCTCTATTCTCTAGTTTAGTAACTTCACTAGTTAAGGCTTCTGAAGGAATATATATATAAGAAAAATAGTTTTTAATAGCTGATAATAATTTATTATCTCGAAATTCAACACCTTTACCTCTCATTTTGGTTTCTAGATCATTATCGAAACTACTATAATAAATTTGTAATCTACTTTCGAATTTCATTCCTATTAAAAAGAATAAGTATTCTTCAGGATTATATCTTTGTTTTAATTCATCTCGAAACTTTAAAAAGTTTTGAATAGCTTCACTACCGAAGGAAGAAATGTTTGAAGTTTTATCTATATTCCAAAAATAATTACTTAATGCGTTTAATGAATCCAAAACTCCTCCATCATTTAAGTTGAAATCGCTTTTTTTTAAAAGAAATATTGGAGCAATAAAAGCTTCAGCTGATTTAGTATTTTTAGTTCTATTCCAATGTGAATTATTAAAAAAAGTGTTAATACTTTCCAATACAGAACTTTTACCCACAGCATTATTACCAATGAAAATAGACAATGGACTTTGATGATCGTTACACAAAGGAATAAAATTTAATCCTTGATAAATTTTATAATGTCTACACAATAAACCTGCAATCAAAACTAACACTCCAATCAAAATTCGTATTAAAAATTGAGTTATTCATTATTAATTACATATAGTATTATTTTGTACCTAAAAATTTATTATTTATTGTTTTATAGATTTTCATTAATTTTATTTTTACATTTTCATAAAATTCAGAATGTTCTTCCGAAGAAAGTTTCTTGTTAGATTTATTTATTAAATAATCTTCTAAATCTTGTAAATCTGACTTTAGTTTTTCGAAAAATTTTGAATCATTGTAATGATAGTATAATGAATCTTGTCTAATAGTATTTAGTTCTTCAATCATTTTCTCGATTCCAATCACACTTCCATCATTTTTTACATGAATGTATTTACGTGCTTCAGGTATTTTTTTTATTAGAAACTCTTTGTATATGTCGTTAAAATAAATAGATTCTAAATTTGTTTGGTTTATTTTTTTTTCCCTTATATGTTGAATTATTCCTACATACATAGAAATAGCAGCTGAAATTATTGCTACAGTTATTGAAATCTTATCCAAAAAAAGCACTCCTAACTTCATTAGTTCATATAAGATTTTTTACGATTAAATCTTTAATATCCGGTATTGAAGATTTTATAGTTACTTGACTAACTATCCCATTAACACCTATTTTGCTTACCATGTCTTCAAAAAAACCTTGAATAAATGAAGAAGCGATTGTATCAATTCTGTCAGGAAAAACAATCATAATTTCCTTTTCATAATCAATTTCTTTTAATACTTGTGATTGATATATTTTTTTTCCCAATGGATTACCTGCTAATTTTGTTACTGTATTATCAATTTCTAATTCAAAATTATTTTTCATACAAAATCTCCTCAGATTTCAAAATAAAATTTAAGTTATATGCTGTACCAGGCATATTAATTTTACTTGTACCTAGTATGTCTTCATTCGGAATATTATTTAAAAAATCATTTTCTTCATTAAATCCTATCCATTCTTCTTCATTATAAGAAAGGTATTCGTGTAAAAAAAAGATTGCCCTATCGCCAGTAATTACATAACAAAAATATGCATCTGAGTACTTTTCTAATCGATTAATTAACTTTGTCAATCCAGTACCACCAGTACTTTCATTCGACATTCTCCCAGAAATTTTGTGTTGAAAAGATGCTATATTATAAAAATCTTCTTTTAGATAATTTTTACTAAAGCTTTTTCGATGAACTTTATATGCATCAAGAAGTTTTAAATGTTTTTTATTAAGTATTTCTGTAGTAGTTATCTTTTCAGAAATTGAATCTCCTAAAAGGCGATCAGAAAAATTAATAATTGTGATATTTATTCCATAATAGCTCTCATCCCCACTTCCTTTTTTATAACCTTCAGCAATATCTAAATCGATTAAGCATTCAGTTTGAGCATGTTCTAAAACATTACCCACTAATTCTGCAATAACTTCTGCAATTGCGTCTCTTTGTCTTTTTCCAAGGTTAAAATATTTTAGAAAACTATCAACTTCTGTCATTATTTTAGAAGGAAGCATTAAATTTTCTAATTCTGAATCTGTTACACCCACTACTCTTCTATAATGCGTTTTTAATATCTTTTTTTTGAACATTTTCATAAACTCTTTATCATTATCTTTATGTCTTACTCTAAGAATATTCAATGGTGATAAGAGTATTCCCTCTGTATAAATTTTTTCACGACAATCAAACGAAACTATTACATTATATTTTTTTGTCTCAATTAAATAGTTACATATACATTCAAATATAATATAAGTTAATTTATCCTCAACAACTATCTCACCTAGATTAAAATGAACAGGATGCTTTTTAGTAAGAAATTTATACTTTTTCTCAAGCATGTTAACAAAAATTAAAATTTCTTTTATTGTAAATCCATTGAATTTAGAACTATTCAACTTAAATTCAATTTTTCCGTCTCTAAACTTAATTTTACTATTACTCTCTTTGTAATTATTTTTTATAAGTAGATAATCATTTCTCATTAGTTCACCTCACCTTTTATTTCTACAATTTTCTTATTAACCCCAAATAAAATTATTTATGATACGGTTCATTCCGATTAATCCGATACGCCCGATAAATCTGTTCACAGAGGATCATCTTCATCAATTGATGCGGGAATGTCATCTTTGAAAACGAGATCGTATCATTCGCACGCTGCATCACTTCTGGTGCGAGACCAAGCGAGCCGCCGATGACGAAAGCAATTTTGCTCTTGCCGTACGTCGCGAGTTGATCGAGTTCTTTTGCGAACTGTTCACTCGTCCGTTGTTTTCCTTCGATAGCAAGTGCAAGGACATGAACGTCCGGTCCGATCTTTGCTAAAATCCGTTCGCCCTCTTTTTTCTTTACTTGTGCCATCTCCGCTTCACTCAACTGCTCCGGTGCCTTTTCGTCCGCGACCTCGATTTCTTGGATCGAACAGTACGCGCCGAGACGCTTCGTATATTCGGCGATGCCTTGCTTCAAATACTTCTCTTTTAACTTTCCGACCGTAATAATGGTAATTTGCATCTTTTTTCTCGCTTTCTGACAGAAAATTCAGGAGTTATCCACAGAGTTATCCACAAATCCACATGTTGATATTTATTTTTTGCTTGACACAAGATATGTTGCCGTTGCCTCGCAGTATTCACAGGTGATGTTTTTTTCTGGATTTAGCTGATCGAGAATCGGGTATTGTTCTGTTTCATCCACGATTTCGTCAAGTGCAAGCTCAACATGTTCTAAACAAACGTACTTATCCACAGGTAATCTCCTCCTTTCACTTATCCACATTTATCCGCTTCCAGTATAACAAATATCAACCTTCCTGACCGGAAAAGCCGTAGGTTTCTTCACTCAAAAAAACCATCCACAGGTCGGACCTGTGGATGGTTTTTCAGGTTATACCTTACTGAACAGTTTGTGACTGAGCCGACAACTTCACATCTGCTGTCTGTTTTTCGCCGCCCCGGTAAAACGTGACTTTGACCGTTTCACCGACTTTTGCATCCCGGTAGAGGACACTTTTCAGATCAGCGAAGGACGCGATTTCTTTACCATTGATTTCAACGATGACATCGTTCGCTTTCATTCCCGCTTTTTCGGCTCCGCTATTACGCGTCAGACCGACGACGACGATTCCTTTCGTGACATCATTCGGCAATTTCAACCGATCTTCGCGGTATCCGCTTGGGAATTCCTGCACGTCGCGAATCTGAATTCCAAGCTGTGGACGAACAACTTCACCGTTTTGCTCGAGATCACGCATGATCGGTAACGCTTCGTTGATTGGAATCGCAAATCCGACTCCTTCGACGCTCGCTTCCGCAATCTTCATCGAGTTGATTCCAATCAATTGACCAGCTGTGTTGATGAGCGCTCCACCCGAGTTACCTGGGTTGATTGCTGCATCGGTTTGGATGACTTCCGTATTGAAGTCTTGCTGTCCATCCTTGTTCGTATCGACTGGAACCGTCCGTTCCTGCGCACTGATGACACCTCGTGTGACTGAGTTTGCAAAGATTCCGAGTGGATTTCCGATCGCAAGCACCGTTTCGCCGGCACGTAATGTATCCGAATCCCCAAGTTTTACGACTTGTGTCACTTTCGATGAATCGATCGACAGGACCGCTAAATCATACGTCGGATCTTCCCCGAGGACTTTTGCCTCGAGTGCTGTTCCGTCGGATAACGTGACAGACAAGCGGCTTGCGCCTTCAACGACGTGGTAGTTCGTAACGACGTAGGCTTTATTCCCGTCTTTTTTATAGATGACGCCGGACCCCGCACCCGTTTCCTGATCCGTTCCTTGAAACGAGCTCTGAAGGTTCGTTACGCTCACGACGGCTTCCTTCGTCTTACCGACAGCACCGACGATGTCGGCTTCATCTTCTGTCGTCTGTGTCGCAGTCTGTTCCGCTGTCGTCGACGAAACGGGAGTCGGACTCGTCATCTCATCACGGACGAACGGCCACGCGACGAGCGCAATCAACAAGGCTCCGACGATTCCGCCGATTAGACCAACGAAAAAGGCTTTTCCGGCACCGCGACGACGCGGTGGTTCTGGTTGTTCTTCATATGGTTCACGATAAGGGCTGACCGGTTCGCTCGTTGCCGGCTGACGGGGCGGGAAGCCGCTCTCATCGGATGATGATTCATGCTGTTCGGATTCGTTCCGTGGTTCTTCCGGTCGATCCATCGACATACGCCTCCTTTATGACTCTCTTTACACAAGTATACCCCCATCACGTGGCAAGTGAGCCAAATGTGGGGGTCTTTTGAGCATATTCAGTAATTTCCCATAATCAAAGCTTCAGGAGTGGCGTTGGAATGACCGGGTCCGTGTCGAGGAGCTGAATCTTACTCAGATCGACGTCACGGCTTGCGAGCGTCTGGGAGACGCTCATCCGGGCGAGTTCCTTCATGTTATTATCCTTGCTCAAGTGGGCCATGTGGATCCGTTTCGTCCGGTCATCAAGGACCTCGCTCATCGCGATCGCCGCGTCCTCGTTCGAGACGTGTCCGTAATCGCCGAGGATCCGCCGTTTGACGCTCCACGGATAATGTCCCATCTGAAGCATGCCGATATCATGGTTCGCTTCAAAAATATAGGCATCGGCGCCGCGAATGACACCTTTCATCCGGTCCGAGACGTACCCGGTATCCGTAATGTGTGCCAATCGTTTTCCTTCATGGGCGAACTGGAAGAACATCGGGTCCGCCGCATCGTGACTGACGTTGAACGATTCAACTTCGATGTCACCGAACTGCTTGATCTCTCCGACTTCCCAGAGGAACTTAAGCGCCGGATCGATTTTGCCGATCTTCGCTTCCATCGCCGCCCACGTCTTTTCATTGGCATAGAGCGGAATATTGTACTTGCGTGCCATGATGCCGACGCCTTTGATATGGTCGGAGTGCTCATGGGTGACGAACAGACCATCGATGCCATGCGGTGACCGATCGATCTGGTCGAACAAGGCGAGCATCGCCTTGCCGGTCAGTCCCGCGTCGACGAGCAAACGGGTCTGTTCACTTTCGATATAGAGGGCGTTCCCCGTCGAGCCACTGGCCATGACGCTGTAGTGTAGGCTCATCGTGCATTCCTCATTTCTTTGAGACTGTATCCAATCGTTCGACGGTCTGGACACCGCCGTCAATCGCATTGACGAAGTAGACTTCTTCATTATCGAGTTCGATTTGCCACGTCGGCGGTAGGATTTGGACTGATTCCGTTCCTTCCGTGACGAGACAGAAATACCCGAGCTTGTGACTCGTTAACCGCTTCGATGCCGGGAACAAGCCTTGTTCCGACAACTGGACGATGGCTTCACTTGCCGATAATAACGTCACGTCCTGTGCTTGACGGACGACCTTGTTCAAGTGGCGTTGTTTGTAGCTGACGATTTCCTTCGCATCATTCAGCTGCAAGACAAGTAAGGACGGTCCAATCATCGCGTCATCTTCACGCGATTGTTGTGGTGTCGAATAGAGCGGTTGTCCTTTATACGTCTGAACGAATGTCATCTCCTGATACTTACTATCATACTTCCAAAATGTATATTCGGCGCCGTACCGGACTGATGCTTGCACGAATGATGAGGCGGAATCCCGCATCGTCTTCGCTTCGAGTTGATACGGTTTCGTTAGACGAACCGACCACTCGACATCATTTTTGACGGAGGCGACCGCGTCACGAATCGGTGAACTCGCAAGTGGTGCCAGCGTCCGCGCGTCGACTTCGGCTGTTAAATAACCGATGTCACGCGTGACCGGCTGCAGTTTCTTCTCATCGATTTGGCGATCCTTCAAGATTGATTTACCGGTCGCGCTCGTTGCGACGATCCGCGGCTCGACCATCCGGTCCATCAATTGAATGGCGAGGTAGACGTTCAGGATCAAAAAGGTCAGCATCAATAAGGTCTTCGCTTTACTCCAGTCCATTCATCCTCACCCCTCATTCCCGACAGCTTGATTGATCGATTGCCAGACACCATCAATCTTAATGAACCATGTTGGCTCAAAAACGGCGTAGCGACTCGTTGAAATCTTATACGTCATCTCATATCCGATCCGGATTCCACTGATCTCTGTCAGGAGATCGGCGCGCTTGAGACGTTCGAGGACCGTTTCAACAGCCGGTACCGTCTCTTCCCGAAGGATGAGCTTCCGCTTCGCCCGAAGCATGCTACGACTGAGTGACCGGACTTGATTTTCCTCATACATGATCTTAAGTGTCGCAAGATCGAACTTCGTCTGTTCGAGTAGCGGACCGCTCTCTCCGAACACCGGATAGCGGTTCAAGTACAACCGGAACGTTGCTGTCTGTTCATCATCCTTCTTACTCATCTGATCGAAGTAATAGCGGAAGCCACTGCGTTGCGTATCTTGATCAAGCCAGCCCCCATGAATATTGACATAGCTAACGAGGGTGCTGTAATCGACGGTCGAGCTTTGGGTGTTCGGCGATAACGTATTGAAGCGGTACACATTGTAGTTTCGGTCATACGTCGAAACACTGACGCCGTCCGTCAAAACATCGAGATCGTCCCGACTCTTGATTTGCTGGACGTTCGAATTCTCCGCAAAAAAGGCACTGCGGATGCGGTCGAGTGGTTTGGGCGATTGCCCGACCTCGTCGTAGACGAAGACTTGCTCCAGACGTGTCGTACCGCTCGCGACATACGTATAATCGCCACCTTTGAACTCGACGCGTGTCATCGGTTTTTTCTTATCATGCGCGAACAGTCGCTTCAGAACCGTCTCATCGCCGACGAGCTTGAAGTCTTTCAGGCGACCGGTCGCCGACTCGAGACGGAGGATTGGTCCATCATAATCGAGTAAATAGAGCCGTTTGATCGGTTCCGAAAAGGCGATTTGTTTTTCTCCGAGTAACTCTTCAAGAATCGTCGCACTGATTGGCGTCGGAAAAATCATCTCGACGCTTCGGTCACCGACTGGAATATTATTTGCTTTATCGGTCAGGACAAGGACACCGATGTTAAACGACGCACCGATTCGGTTGAGGAAGGTCCGACCGATGATTTGCGTCTGATAGATCCCTTCCTGATCCGTATAGACGAGTAGTTCTGGATTAATCAGTTGGTTGCTTTCAATCGTCTTCGAGGCATCAATCTCGTTGAACGAGACCTGTTCCCGCTCGATCGATTCACTGCTTGGATGATAGGTCCAGAGCATCGCTGTCTGAGCGATCGAACCGGCAACGAGCAGAACGAGTAACAGCGAACTCCAGTGTTGTTTCTTCATCCGGCATCCACCTCTTCGATCACCTCATACGGAAGCGTGAAGTAAATCGTCGTGCCGCGTCCCCATTCACTTTCTGCCCAGATGTCGCCACCATGTGCCGAAACGACGTCTTTCGCAATCGACAGACCAAGACCGGTTCCGCCGATTTTACGGGCACGGGCTTTATCAACACGATAGAAGCGTTCAAAGATTTTTTGGAGATTCGCTTTCGGAATCCCGACACCCTCATCCTTGATGCTGATGACGATCCGTTTTGCTCGGAGCATCGTCCGAACGGTGATCGTGCCGCCTTCCGGTGAGTACTTGATCGCGTTCGTCAGAATGTTGTCTGCGACTTGGATCAGTTTATCCTGATCGCCACGGATGTAGACTTTCCGCTTCATGATCTTACGACGGAAACGAATCCGTTCCGGTTTCGTCATGTCATGGCGATCGAGAATCTCATTCAAGAACTGAATGTAATCGAAGCGGACCTTGTTCATCTTGTATTCCTTACTGTCCATCTTCGACAGTTGTAAGAGATCGGTGACGAGGCGAATCATCCGTTCCGTCTCATTTTGTGTCGTCTCAAGGAAACGTGGTGCGAGTTCCTCGTCTTGATACGCTCCTTCTGCTAAGGCTTCGAGGTAGCTGCGCATCGTCGTCAGCGGTGTCCGGAGCTCGTGACTGACGTTCGCGACGAATTCGCGACGATCTTGTTCGACTTGCTCCTGTTCCGTGACGTCATGTAAGACGACGATCATACCGGTAATCGGACCACTGTGTTTCTTGACGGGCGAGAAGAATGCCCGAACGAGGAACAGTTCATCTTCACTACTGAAATCAAGTAGACGCGGTGGCATCGTGCCGTCTTCCGGGATCATGAAATCGTCACCAAGTGCCAGTAAGTCCTTCAAGTTCGTTCCGACGACGCTCGCATCATCTGCACCGACGATATCCTTCGCTTGATCGTTCATTAAAATGACGCGCAGCGTCCGGTCCGTCGCGATGACGCCGTCCGTCATGTTCTCGAGGACGCTCGTCAACTTTCGTCGTTCGGCTTCCGTCGTCGCGTTCGCTTCGAGTAGTTCATCTGTTAATTCGTTGAAGGAACGAGCAAGTTGCCCGATCTCATCGTCCGAATAGACCTTAACCTTCCGCGAGAAGTTCCCGCGTCGCATTTCGATTGCTTGACGCCGCATATCGGAAATCGGACGCGTGATCGTCCGTGACAGCAAGACACCGAGAATCGACGTGATGACGAGAGCGATGACCGTTCCGGTCGCAAGAATCCGCGTGACCTGTTGCATCTGCGAATAGATCGACTCCATCGAAGCACGGACGTAAATCATCCCGGTCGTCACACCATCTCGTTCCGAGGTGACCGGTACAGCAAAGATCCGAATCTTATCCTCTGATTCCGGATCAAGCACGGTGTCCGTCCGGGTCGAGCTCGTTGCCTGCGCTTTTTTAATCAGTGAATTCGTCGCTCGTTGTCCGACCGCTGATTGGTTCTCGTTATCCGATGTCGCTTGGATGATCGAGTCCTGGTCAATGATCTGGACTTCGAGGATGTCGTTCCTTGAGGTGGAGCCATTACTAAACTCAGACAGCAGTTGCCCTAGTGATTGGGACAACTGCCGCTTGGAGGCGTCATCATCGCCTGTTTTATCGAATTCCTTCCCGACGTTATAGGCGACAAGACCTGCCCGGTCTTCGACCGACTTCGAGAAGTTCGTAATGTACTGCTTTTCAAGGGAACGAACGAAATAGACGCCAATGACCTGCATCGCCACTAAAATCAATAAGGCATAGATAACGACGAGTTTCCATTGGATGGACTTAAAGAAGTTCGTTCCTTTTAACATCGTTATTCATTCTCCCCGTCTTGGAGATAGTAGCCAACACCACGACGCGTCATGATATAGACTGGCGTACTTGGGTTGTCTTCGACTTTCTCACGGAGACGACGCACCGTGACGTCAACCGTCCGGACATCACCGAAGTAGTCATAGCCCCAGACCGTTTGCAGCAAATGCTCACGTGTCATGACTTGACCGATGTTTTTCGCGAGGTAGTGCAACAATTCGAACTCACGTTGCGTCAGCTCGATTTTTTGATCCTTGCGTGTCACTGTATGCGAATTCGTATCGATATACAGTTCTCCAACCTTGAGTGGACCTGGACCAGCAGGTTGTGGTGTCGCTTCCGGACTCGTGTTACGGAGGTGGACTTTGACACGGGCAAGTAATTCACGCGAGCTAAATGGCTTCGTCACGTAATCGTTCGCGCCAAGCTCAAGACCAAGCACCGTATCAATCTCAGAATCCTTCGCTGTCAACATGATGATTGGAATCTTCGACGTCTTCCGGACTTCCCGGCAGACCTCCATCCCGTCCATTAATGGAAGCATGATGTCAAGTAACATCAAATCGGGTTTGAACTCTTCGAATTTTTCTAATGCCTCCACGCCGTCGTTTGCAATTGCGACCTGGTAGCCTTCTTTTTCTAATTTAAACTTGAGTATATCTGCAATCGGTAACTCGTCATCGACGACTAGAATTTTACGTTCCGTCACTGGGTGTGCCCCCTTAAAAATTTCTGTTCAATCTATTTTACCTGTTTTTTCGGCATATAGAAAGGTGGCGACGGAAACTCCCGGCGCCACTCTCTCTGCTGTTCGTCGTCTCACGGGAGAGGTTCCACGTGAAACACTGTATCTAGTATACCTGTTTTTGCTTCCGTTTGTGAACCATTCTGCACAAAAAACAGCCTCTTGCAGGGTGCAAGAGACTGTCGAAACGACTTATGCTTCTTCGTAGAGATCACGTAAGACGACTGTCTGTTCACGACCTGGTCCGACCGAGAATGTGACGAGTGAGATCCCTGTGAGATCTGCAATCCGCTTAACGTAGTTCTGTGCGTTTAATGGTAGATCTTCAAAGCGACGGACACCTGTGATGTCCTCTTTCCAGCCCGGCAGTTCTTCGTAGACTGGCACACATGCTTCAAGATCACGGAAGCTTGCTGGGTACTCATCGATCTGTTTACCGTTGAATTCGTATGATGTACAGATCTTCAACGTTTCAAGTCCTGTCAAAACGTCGATCGAGTTAAGCGCAAGGTCCGTCAAACCACTTGTACGACGTGAGTGGCGAACGACGACTGAGTCGAACCAACCGACACGACGCGGACGTCCTGTTGTCGTACCGTATTCACGACCGACTTCACGGATTTGATGACCGATATCATCAAACAATTCAGTTGGGAACGGACCATCACCGACACGTGACGTGTATGCTTTACAGACACCGACGACGTGGTCGATCCGGGCTGGACCGACACCGACACCTGATGCGACACCACCGGCAGATGCGTTCGATGATGTAACGAACGGGTACGTTCCGTGGTCAAGGTCGAGTAAGACACCTTGCGCACCTTCAAACAACACTTTTTCGCCGTGATCAAGGCTATCGTTGACGACGACGGATGTATCGCAGACGTATTTCGCGAACTCTTGTCCATACGCGTAGTACTCTTCGAAGATCTCGTCGAACGCGATAGGTTCAGCGTCATACATCTTCGTGAACATCCGGTTCTTTTGATCGAGAACGATCTTCAACTTCTCAGCGAACGTTTCTTTGTCGAGCAAGTCTGCCATCCGGATGCCGATTCGTGCTGCTTTATCCATGTAACACGGTCCGATTCCTTTTAGCGTCGTTCCGACTTTCGCGTCGCCTTTCGCTTCTTCTTCTAACTGATCCTGCAACTGATGATACGGCAAGATGACATGCGCCCGATTCGAAATTAACAAGTTATCCGTTGAGACACCACGATCGTGTAGATACTTCAATTCCTTGACGAGTGATTTCGGGTTAACGACAAGACCGTTCCCGATGACACATTTCTTATCCGAGTAAAAAATACCTGATGGGATCAAGTGCAATTTGTACGTCTCGTTATTGAATACGATCGTATGTCCTGCATTGTCTCCACCTTGATAACGTGCTACGACATCGGCTTGTTTTGAAAGAAAATCGGTAATTTTCCCTTTTCCTTCGTCGCCCCACTGTGTTCCGACTACTACTACTGATGACATCTTATCATCCACCTCCACGTACGATTCAAAACCACGACTAAGTGTAACGCGATAAAAAAAAGAAGTCAACCAAATACCGAACAATTAATTGTTACAATTCTCTTTCGTTCGTTTAATTATCGTTTTTGATGAATAAACTGAGAATCTTTAGGTGAAAACAAAAAAAGCTACGTTTTGTCTCCGATCAATCGAAGACAAGACGTAGCTTAGATTAAGCTGGTGGCGCGTACGAGTTGCTTGGCTCGAGATCCACGAACTTGTTGAATTCTTTTCGGAAGGCAAGTTTGACGGTACCGGTTGGACCATTCCGCTGTTTCGCAATGATGATCTCAATCGTATTCGCATCTTCCGTTTCTTTATTGTAGTAATCGTCACGGTACAAGAAGGCGACGATATCGGCATCTTGCTCAATCGCTCCCGATTCCCGGATATCCGACATCATCGGTCGCTTATCTTGACGACTCTCAACACCACGAGAGAGCTGAGATAGGGCGATGACAGGGACTTCGAGTTCCCGCGCGAGCGATTTCAAGGAACGGGAAATTTCCGAAACCTCTTGTTGGCGGTTGTCGCTTGAGCGACCATTCCCTTGAATCAACTGCAAGTAATCGATCATGATCATGCCAAGACCATGCTCCTGCTTCAAACGACGGCATTTTGCCCGGATGTCGTTGACACGAATACCAGGTGTATCGTCGATGTAGATACCGGCTTGAGAGAGATTACTCATCGCAAGCGATAACTTACCCCAGTCCTCTTCTTCAAGTTGACCGGTCCGCAGACGCTGGGCGTCGACGTTTCCTTCGGCACAGAGCATCCGCATGACGAGCTGCTCGGCACCCATCTCAAGACTAAAGATGGCGACATTCTCGTCAGCACGTGTTGCGACGTTTTGCGAGATATTCAAGGCGAAGGCGGTCTTCCCGACCGATGGACGTGCTGCAACGATGATTAAATCGTTACGCTGGAACCCAGCCGTCATCTTATCGAGATCTTGGAAACCTGTCGGAATACCCGTCGTCTCGCCGCTTTGCTTATGCAATTTATCAATCGTTGCATAGGCACTCGTCAAGACGTCCGAGATCGGAATGAAGCTCGCACTTCCTTTTCCTTGTGATACTTCGAGAATCTTCCGCTCTGCTTCATTCAGCAGGACATCGACCTCATTTTGTCGCTCATATCCGTCAGTGACGATTTCGCCTGCCGTCCGAATCAGACGTCGAAGCGTCGACTTCTGATCAACGACATTGACGTAGTAATTGATGTTGGCTGCGGTTGGTACACCTTCGGCTAGTTCCGCTAGATACGGTAGACCACCGATCTCATCTAAGATCCCAAGCGTGCTTAGCTCGGCTGTCACTGTGACGAGGTCGATTGCTTCGCCTCGGTCGGACAACACGAGCATCGCTTCGAAGATCCGTTGGTGAGAGGCACGGTAAAAGTCCTGCGGTAACAAACGTTCCGATGCACTGATCAAACGATCCGCATCAATCATGATCGCCCCTAGGACGGCTTGTTCTGCCTCGATACTTTGGGGAGGCATATTTTGCATGACTTCACTCATCACCGATCCCCTTTTCTACTCACGCCTCTTTGACCTGAACGTTCAGCGTCGCTGTCACTTCGTTGTGTAACTTCAATGGTACTTTCGTAAAGCCGAGTGCCTTGATCGGATGCTCGAGCTCGATTTTGCGTTTATCGATCTTGTAGCCCATGCTCTTGAGTGCTTCAGCAATCTGTTTGCTTGTGACCGAACCAAAGACGCGACCGCCTTCTCCGGCTTTCGTCGAAACGACGATCGTCTCTTTTTCGATCTTTTCTTTTAACGCTTGCGCGTCAAGTAAGTTCTGTTTTGCTTCTTCTGCTGCTTTACGTTCGTGCGCTTCATGTTGTTTCAAGTTGCCAGTCGTCGCAGGACGCGCCAACTTTTTCTTGAAGAGTACGTTATTTGCATAAGCATCGGCGACGTCTTTGACGTCTCCTGCTTTACCTTGTCCTTTTACATCTTGTAAGAAAATAACCTTCATTCTGATTCCTCTCCTTTTGTCTCATCTTCTAGATATTGATCGATTGCTTTGCGCAAGGCATCTGCAACCGTGATGACCGATTCTGACATCTGCGTCGCCGCATTCGTCAAATGACCACCGCCACCGAGCGTCTCCATGATTAACTGGACATTGACCTCACCAAGTGAACGAGCACTGATCGCTGTCCGTCCATCTTGGAGTTCCGCGATGACGAAAGCGGCACGGATGCCTTGAAGCGACAGCAGTTGATCGGCTGCTTGTGCAATCAAGACCTGGTCGTGAATGACACCAGGTTCTGCTGTCGCAATCGCCATCCCTTCCGTGTAGACCTCAGATCGCTCGAGAATATGCGACTGCTCAACGTACGTTTCAAGGTCCTGACTGAGGAACTCTTGCACGAGTACCGTATCAGCGCCTTGTGAACGCAAGTAGGATGCAGCATCGAACGTCCGGGAGCCGGTCCGAAGGGCGAAGCCTTTCGTATCGACGATGATTCCGGCAAGTAACGCCGTCGCCTCAAGCATCGATAGCTTTTGATTCGTCGGTTGATACTCGATCAGCTCAGTCACGAGTTCTGACGTCGACGACGCGTATGGCTCGAGATAGACGAGGACCGCATCTTCGATGAAATCCTCACCACGCCGGTGATGGTCAATGACGACCATGTGCTCGAATCGATCGAGTAACGTCGGCACAACGACGAGCGACGGTTTGTGTGTATCGACGACGACGAGTAACGTCTGATCGTCAATCAATTGATCGGCTTGAAACGCATTGACGAAACGTGTCTCGAGTTGCGGTACCTCAGCGATCTCATCCATCATCCGGCGGATCCCACGCCCGATTTCTTCTGGCGGTAAGACGATATGAGCTTCCTTATCGTTCATTTCCGCAAGCTTCAAGATTCCGATTGATGATCCAAGTGAGTCCATGTCCGGGTTCCGGTGACCCATGATTAGGACACGACTCGATTCCTGCATCAAGTCGCGAAGTGAGTTAGCGATGACACGTGCCCGGACACGCGTCCGTTTTTCTGTCGGATTTGTCTTCCCGCCATAAAAGCGGACTTTCCCATCCCGTTTGATGACGACTTGGTCGCCTCCCCGTCCTAACGCAAGATCAAGACTCGACTGGGCCATCAGACCAAGTGCTGGAATCGGGTCACTTCCGCAACCTATTCCGATCGATAATGTCAACTGGACACCCCGTTGACTCGTCTCTTCCCGAACCGTATCAAGAATCGTGAACTTCGATCGTTCGAGGATCCGCAGATTCTCTTCTGTCGTGACGATGAAATACCGATCAGACGCTGTCCGTTTGATATACGTTCCGTGTTCGGCTGCCCAGTGATTCAACAGTTGGGTAACCCGACTGTTCAGCTCACTGCGCAACTGATCTTCGATACCTTGTGTCATCTCATCGTAGTTATCAAGATAGATGACACCGATGACCGTTTGATTATCGACGAGTTGTTGTTCGACTTGTGCTTCTTCCGTCATATCGAATAGATAAAAAGTTCGATTCTCATGATTCGAAAAGACGCGATACACGGCATCGCCGATTTCAAGCGTCGCTTGATCCTCATTTGTCGCAACCATCTCGATGAATAGGGGATCGAGCTCATTGAGGGTCTGTCCCATCGAAACATCATCGAAGATTTCCCGCATCGGATCATTAAACCACGTGACGAGCGTTTCCTCATCGTATAACAAAATCCCGATTGGCATGTTCGTTAACGCATCTTGTCCTGTCTCCTCGACTTGCATCGAGATTCCAGCGACGTACATTTCCCATGCTCTGCGTGCACGGCGTTCTTCGAATAGATGCAGTCCGAAGAGGAGGGCAGTCACGACGGCTCCGATGGCAGAGATGATCGGTTCACGTACAGCGACGACGAGAAGCAGACCGACGATTAATAAATATGGAATGAAGCGAACGATGCGCCGTTCTCGTTCCGGTGATACTTGTTGACCTGACTCCATCGTGTCCTCCTTCTATGCTCTATAGGGTTCATTTAAATTTTTAGTAACTTGTTTATTATAACCGAAAAGCAGGAGGGGATGAAAGAGAAGCGAAAAAAAGCACCACCCTCACGTATGAGGATGGTGCTACGAAATCAGTCAGCCACGTATGGGATTAAAGCCATTTGACGTGCGCGTTTGATTGCGATTGTAAGTGGACGTTGGTATTTCGCTGAAGTACCAGTCACACGACGTGGAAGAATCTTACCGCGTTCCGAAATGAAACGTTTGAGAAGTTCTACGTCTTTATAATCGATATGAGTGATGTGGTTCGACGTGAAGTAACATACTTTACGACGACGTTTTCCACCTGGACGACGTGCCATGTGATTAACCTCCTTTTTAAGTTAAATTTTTCAGGAAGATTTCCTTAGAACGGGAGATCGTCATCTGAAAGGTCGATCGAACTACCGCCGCTGAACGGATCAGCGCCGAAGCCCGAATTCGATGAAGCGGGTGCTGGCGAGGAAGAGTTGTTCTGCTGTTGCTGTGAACCCCATCCTGCAGCATTCCCGTTTCCACCAGTAGATGAAGCGTAGCCTTCGCTACCATCCGATGAACGGCTCGCGTTACGTGACTCAAGGAAGCGGACGCTATCAGCGACGACTTCCGCACGGTAACGGCGTTGCCCTTCTTTATCGTCGTAGCTGCTAATCTGGAGGCGACCCTCTACACCAGCAAGACTACCCTTCTTCAAATACTGAGCAACGTTCTCTGCTTGCTTGCGCCAAACGACGCAATCGATGAAATCAGCTTCTCGCTTCCCATCTTGCCCTGTGAAAGGACGGTCACATGCGAGTGTGAATCGCGTTACCGCAATCCCGCTCTGCGTATAACGCATTTCCGGGTCACGAGTTAACCGACCGACTAAAACGACGCGGTTAATCATCAGAATCACTCTCCTGTTTCAGCTTATTTCTCGTCTTTTGTGATCATTAAGCGAACGATATCGTCACTGATCTTCATGAGACGGTCAAGTTCTTTTGTAGCTGCTGGTTCAGCAGAAACGTTAAGAAGAACGTAGAACCCTTCACGCATATCATTGATTTCGTAAGCGAAACGACGTTTACCCATTTCAGTTGTTTTATCAACTGTACCACCGTTATCAGTGAGGACTTTGTTAAAACGCTCCACTGTTGCTTTGCGTGCTTCCTCATCAAGTTCCGGACGGATGATGTAAAGTACTTCGTATTTACGCATATCTGTCACCTCCTCTTGGACTGGCGGCTCGAATGTTCGAGCAAGGAGCAATAATTCATTACTCACATTCATTAATACTACCAAAGTATTTTGCTTTATGCAATAACGATTCGTTTTCGATTAGACGTTGAAGCGGAATGTGACGACATCGCCGTCTTGGAAGACATATTCCTTACCTTCTGAACGGTAACGTCCTTGTTCCTTGACTGTCGTCATGTTACCTGCAGCTGCTAAATCGTCATACGCGACGACTTCTGCACGGATGAATCCACGTTCGAAGTCCGAGTGGATGACACCCGCACATTGTGGAGCCTTCATGCCTTTTTTGAATGTCCAAGCGCGTACTTCTTTTTCCCCTGCTGTGAAGTATGTCGCAAGACCAAGCGTGCTGTAAGCAGTATGGATCAATTGATCAAGACCTGACTCTTCGATTCCGAGATCGACGAGGAACTCTTGACGTTCTTCTGGCTCAAGCTCCGCAATCTCTTCTTCGATGCGTGCACAGATGACGATGACTTCTGCACCTTCTTTAGCTGCGAACTCACGAACAAGACGAACGTTCTCGTTACTGTCCGCATCTGCGACTTCATCTTCGCCGACGTTTGCGACGTAAAGCATCGGTTTCATCGTCAACAACTGGAAGTGTTTGACGATTGCTGCTTGATCTTCGTTCAATTCAGCGAGACGTGCTGGTTTCTCGTCTTCGAGCAATGCCAACACGATTTCAAGTGCTTCGAGTTCAGCCGCTGCGTTTTTATCGCGCGACTTAACTTGTTTTTGAACGCGCTGGATCCGTTTTTCAACCTGCTCGAGGTCAGCAAGGATCAATTCGAGGTTGATCGTCTCGATATCATCGATCGGTGAGACTTTTCCTGAAACGTGTGTGATGTTTTCGTCAATGAAACAACGGACGACCTGACAGATCGCATCTACTTCACGAATGTTCGCGAGGAATTTATTTCCGAGCCCTTCCCCTTTTGATGCTCCTTTTACGATACCAGCGATATCCGTGAATTCGAATGCTGTCGGGATCGTCTTTTTCGGGTTGACGAGTTCCGTCAATTTCCGAAGACGTGCATCTGGTACTTCAACGACACCGACGTTCGGGTCAATTGTTGCGAACGGGTAGTTCGCCGCCTCTACACCTGCTTGTGTGATGGCGTTAAAAAGTGTTGATTTTCCTACGTTTGGTAAGCCAACGATTCCTGCTGTTAATCCCACTTGGAATTCCTCCTTTTCGGTATTTCCTAGGAAATCCGTGCTAGCGGCCGCAGTGGGTAGAATGATTACACCACGTCAGCACATCTTTCACAATTATAGATAGTTCAATTTTTTTAAGCAAGGAGCTCGACCGTCTTTTTTAATCACACCTTAAACGAAAGCAACTGCTCGACTTACAAAAGACAATCAAAAAGCGAATCTGATCACAAAGATCAGATCCGCTTTTCGTCACTCTGGTAAGACTTTTTTCAACCGTTTATCAAAATCACGTCGCGGCATCAAGATGCTCGCCCCACAACCTTGACATTTGATTCGGATATCCATGCCGACCCGGATGATTTGCCATCGGTTCGTACCACATGGATGCTGCTTCTTCATCTCAACATAATCATGGAGTTGATACGTTTTTGGAATCATCAGTCTGTCCACCATTCTTTTGTTCTGGATTCATCATGACCATCCGTGGATACGGGATCTTGATGTTCTCTTCTTCTAGTCCTTGCTTCAATTCCTTACGAATGAGACGACCCGCTTGGAAATGCTGCATCGGTGGTACTTCTGCCATCAAACGATAGACAACTTCAGAAGGACCAAGCGTCTGGACGCCGAGCATTTGAATCGGTTCGACGAACATATCGATATACTTCTTCGTCGTCCGGTCCGCAATCTCATGCAAGACTTGTTCGACACGTTCGAGATCTTCGTCATATGAGACTTGAACATCAACGAGCGCAAAGCTGTTGTCGACCGAATAGTTCGTGACTTGCAAAATCTGACCGTTCGGGATGATGTGGATCTCACCATTGAGTCCTTTTAATTTCGTCGTCCGAATCCCGAGTTCCGTTACGACACCTTCGATCACACCGACGCGTACATAATCTCCGACTTTAAACTGCCGTTCGAAGATGATGAACGCTCCGGTAATGATATCTTGCACTAAGTTCTTCGCACCGAACGAAATCGCAAGACCGGCGATTCCGGCACTGGCGACAAGACCGGTGATATTGATTCCGAATTGACTGAGTACCGTCAACAACATGACGATTCCAAGCACATAACGGATTGCATTTTGGAGCAGCTTCAGCAGGGTCTCGTTCTGACGTTGCGCCAAATAGTCCTGTTCATTGATTTTCCTAATCGTAAAGAGACGTGAGACTGCCCCAGTCAAAACGCGCGTTAATACATAGAACGCCGCGATGATGATGAGCGCAATCAGTAGTTTCATCCCAAAACGAATCCACATATCCGCATCCATTACTTGATTGATTAGTTTATCGACTTGGGCGACGGATTCTTGTACATCTTGATTGGTAGCCATTCTCTCCATCCTTTCTTGTTCTCTCTATTACGACAGTATACGTGATTTTAGTTGAGTTTCAACCAAAGAGCCGATTTTGACGTTAGATTTTTGGAAAAACCGGGAAAGGAAAATCATCTAAGAACCCTTCACTCTTGCCAACCCACCACGACACCGACACCAAGAGAAGAAAGGATGATTTCGATGAATTTCCGCTTTCATTCGCACGAGCCCAAGCCCTATTCTTTCTTTTTAGAATATACGGAACCGTTCGCGAAAGAACGCTTAGCCGAACAACTATTCGAACAAGTCTCCGCTGTCCAAGAAAAACGTCCGATCGTACTCGTCTGTATTGGTTCTGATCGTTCGACGGGCGACTCGCTCGGTCCACTCGTCGGGACATTTCTTGAAAAACAAGCACCTGCTCATCTCCACGTCTACGGCACACTCGCTAAACCTGTCCATGCACTCAATCTCGCTGAAACGATTCACTCGATCCAAACGACACATTACCGGCCACTCGTCATTGCGATCGATGCGTGTCTCGGTCGACTTTCAAGCGTCGGACATGTCTTCTTCTCAGAAGGTCCACTTGCACCAGGAGCTGGCGTCCAAAAAGAATTACCCGCGGTCGGTGATTTCAACATTAAGGCTGTCGTCAACGTCAGTGGGTTCATGGAGATGATGATTCTCCAGAATACACGCCTACATCTCGTTTATGAATTAGCAGAACTTGTCGCGAACAGTTTCCACTTACTTGATGCGAAACTATCCGCTGAATCCACACGGACGACGATTTCCTTTACACCGCGTTCGATGTAATCAAAAAGAAGCGAACCGTCACCGGATCGCTTCTTTTTATTGATCTAATTCGGGCAATAACAAGTCGAGCAATCGGTTGAGATCGTCTTCATCTACAAAATCGATCTCCAGTTTCCCTGACTGTTTCCCTTGTTTAATCCGGACCGTCGCACCGTACTTTTCTCGAAGTGATTCTTCGACGAATTGAACGGCCGTCGCCTGCTGCGGACGGACCGATTCCTTCCGCTCCCGAAGTGCCTGCTCCAACCGACGGACATTCCAGTTCTCAGCCATGACACGTTCCGCCATCTGCTCGATCTTCTTCGGATGCTTTAATGACAGGAGCGCGCGGGCGTGCCCCATCGATAACCGTTCGTCCATCACAGCTTGTTGAACGAGGAGCGGTAATTGCAGTAACCGAAGACTGTTCGTAATGTGCGAACGACTTTTGCCGACACGCTCCGCAAGCTGTGCTTGCGTGATGCCGAATTCCTCGATCATCTCTGCATAGGCCATCGCCTCTTCAATCGCCGATAAATCCGCCCGCTGGATATTTTCAATCAGTGCGAGTTCCATCATGCGTGTCTCGTCTGCTTCGATCACAAGAACCGGTACACGTTTAAGTCCTGCGCGACTCGCCGCCTGATAACGCCGTTCGCCGGCGATGATCTCATAGTAACCATCACGCGGTCGGACAACGATCGGTTGAATCATCCCGTGCCGGACTAGCGATTGGGCTAACTCTTCTAATGCTTTTTCATTGAATCGTTTCCGAGGTTGAGTCGGATTCGGGCGAATCGCCCGAATAGGTAATTCGTTCACTTGCCTTCTCTCCTAAACGTAGCGGAAGGCACGACCGCTTATTCCGGACGTGCCTTCACGATGCGAATTCGCACCTCTACATATTCTTCGCAATCGACTTCTTCTTTTTCGATCGTCAATCCAGTCTGCTCAATCATATCAACGGAATCACGAAGTGTGTTTAAGGCAATTCGTGTATCCCGCGCAAAACTCTTATGACGTTTTTTCTTCGGTGGCTGTGGTGTCATCAATCGTTCCACGCGACGCTCCGTCTCTTTGACGTTCCACTCCCGTTCGAGAATTTCAGCGAGTACCGTTACTTGTAACGCTTCATCTTTGAGCGGTAACAGCGCACGGGCATGACGTTCCGTGATCGTCCGTTGCTTTAATGCTTCACGGACATCCGTTGGCAATCGAAGCAAACGCAACTTGTTGGCAATCGTCGATTGACTACGTCCGAGCTTACGAGCTAACATTTCTTGCGTGATCTCTTGTAACACAAGCAAGCGCTCATAAGCTTCTGCTTCTTCGATTGGTGTCAAATCTTCGCGTTGCAGATTTTCAATCAATGCTAGTGAAGCAGTCGTCTCGTCCGTCATCTCTTTGACGATGGCAGGAATCGTTTCCCAACCAAGCGAGCGCACTGCTCGATACCGTCGTTCTCCAGCAATGATTTCGTATCCTGTTCCTTGTTTTCGAACGACGATCGGCTGGAGTAAACCATGCTCTGCGATCGTAACGGCTAGCTCTTCAATTCGGTCCCCATCAAACACTGTCCGTGGTTGGAACTGGTTCGCGACAAGTTCTGTCAATGGTAATTCCTGAACCGTCTCTTGTGGATCAAGCTCGATCGCAGCAGGTTGTCCTCCCTTACCGAGCAGCTTGGCAAATGCATTTCTCACGTTGGCGCACCTCACCTTTATCAGTCATCGTTTCACGTGAAACGGTGTTTAGCTTAATGGATCTTTTGCAGGCGTTCCCGCTTTACGCGGATATTTCCCGGGTGTTGTTCGTTTTTTATCTACAATAACGATATTACGCTCACTTTCCTCGCCTGGCAATTGGAACTGGAAACTTTCCCGTAAATTCCCACCGAGTACTTTTAAGGCAATTGCACCATCCTCGAGCTCTTCACTGACTTTCGCTGCCTTCAAGGCAACGAATTGTCCACCGACTTTTGCAAGTGGTAAGCAATATTCCGCTAGAACGGACATCCGAGCAACAGCACGTGCTGTCACGACGTCGAACCGTTCTCGGAACTGTTTGTTTTTACCGAACTCCTCGGCGCGTCCATGATGGAATGCCACACCTTCAAGTCCGAGTTCCGTCGCCAAATGATTCAAGAAGCCGATTCGTTTATTGAGTGAATCGACGATCGTTACTTGGAGATGCGGGAACATGATTTTGATCGGCAGACTTGGGAAACCAGCGCCCGCTCCGACATCACACACTGTCGTGACTGTCGTGAAATCAAAATAGAAAGCTGCTGTGATCGAATCATAGAAGTGCTTGAGATACACATCTTCTTCATCCGTGATCGCCGTTAGGTTCATCTTTTCATTCCACTCGACGAGCAGTTCATAATATCGTTTAAATTGCTGCAATTGATGTTCTGAGACCTCAAGTCCCTGTGCTGCCAATGCTGTTACGAATTGCTGTTGGTTCATCTCGTTCACTCCGCAGTCAATGCGTATTGGCCTTGCTCGATATAGACAAGCAGAATCGAGATATCAGACGGGTTAACCCCTGAGATCCGGGATGCTTGTCCGATCGAGAGCGGACGCACTTGGTTTAGTTTTTGTTTCGCTTCAATCGCTAATCCGCTGATCGCATCGTAATCGAGACGATCCGGAATCCGTTTTTGCTCCATCCGCATCATTTTTTCGACTTGATCGAGTTGTTTATCGATGTAGCCGGCATATTTGACTTGGATTTCGACTTGTTCCGCTGCTTCTGCAGACAGAGGTGTTTCCGGTGGCGTCATTTGCGCGATCATCGCGTACGTGATTTCTGGACGTTTCAACAACGTAATGGCATGGAGAGCTTCTTTGAGTGGTGACGCACCAATCGCTTCTAGCTGTGCATTCACATCTGGTGTCGCTTTGATGACGACTTTCTCAAGACGTTTCATCTCAAGACTGATTTGCTCCTGTTTATCAAGCAACTTCGCTTGGCGCTCGTCCGAAATCAATCCGAGTTCATGTCCGATTTCTGATAGACGAAGATCCGCATTATCATGACGGAGTAACAATCGGTATTCGGCACGTGACGTCAAGAGACGGTATGGTTCGTTCGTACCTTTCGTGACGAGATCGTCAATCATGACGCCGATATAGCCTTGTGAACGTGACAAGATAAGTGGATCTTTGCCTTGGACTTGTAATCCGGCATTGATCCCTGCCATGATTCCTTGTCCCGCAGCTTCCTCATAACCACTTGTTCCGTTGATTTGACCCGCTGTGAACAAACCAGGAACCCGCTTCGTCTCAAGCGTTGGCCAGAGTTGTGTCGGAACGACAGCATCGTATTCAATCGCATAACCAGGACGCATCATTTCTGAATTCTCAAGCCCTGGAATCGAGCGGAGAATATCGTGTTGGACATCTTCCGGCAAGCTTGTTGATAACCCTTGCACGTAGACTTCTTCCGTATCGCGACCTTCTGGCTCAAGGAAGATTTGGTGACGCGGTTTATCGTTGAACCGGACGACCTTATCTTCGATCGATGGGCAATAACGTGGACCTGTCCCTTTGATCATCCCAGAGAACATCGGGGAACGGTGCAGGTTCGCATCGATCAATTGATGCGTATACTCCGTCGTATACGTCAACCAGCATGGGATCTGTTCCGTGATCATCTGAGTCGTTTCATGACTAAATGGAAGTGCTACTTCGTCACCTGGTTGAATCTCCGTCTTCGAGTAATCAATTGTTTTCCCGTCGATTCGCGGTGGTGTACCTGTCTTGAAACGTGCGAGCTCAAATCCGAGTTCTTCAAGATGTTTCGATAGATTAATTGATGGCATTTGATTGTTCGGACCACTCTCGTACGACAATTCACCGATGATGATTTTTCCGCGCATGAACGTTCCTGTTGTAATGATGACCGCTTTTGCTCGGTACTCTGCCCCTGTGTTCGTGACAACACCAACACAGCGTCCTTCTTCATCAATCAATAACCGCTCGACGAGTGCTTGACGCAAAAGAAGATTCGGTTCATCTTCGAGCGCTTTTTTCATTCGATTTTGGTATTCGAATTTATCTGCCTGGGCCCGGAGTGCACGCACCGCAGGACCTTTAGACGTGTTCAACATTTTCATTTGAATATACGTTGCATCGATCGCACGTGCCATTTCCCCACCGAGCGCATCGATTTCCCGGACGACGATCCCTTTTGCAGGACCACCGATCGACGGGTTGCAATACATGAATCCGACCATATCGGGATTCATTGTCAACATGACCGTTTTCGAGCCCATTCGTGCCGCAGCAAGAGAGGCTTCGATGCCGGCATGTCCGGCTCCGACGACGATAACGTCGAATTCACCTGCTTGATAAGCCATAGTACTGGTTCCTCCTTCTTATTCCACACGCAGTTGTCTTGGATTATTTCCCGAGACAGAACTGCGAAAACAACTGATCCAATAAACTATCCTGTGCTGTATCACCATTGATCTCGCCAAGCGTATCCCACGCTCGTCGTAAATCAATCTGTACCATATCAATCGGCATCGCCGCTTCTGCTGCCCCGAGAGCATCTTCAATCATTTGACTCGCTCGTTTGATCAGCTGGATGTGTCGTGCATTCGAGACGTATGTCATATCCTGACTCTCGACACCCTGTTCAAAGAATAAACTCGCAATCGCGGCTTCAAGATCGTTGACTCCTGCTTCTTCGAGCAAGGATGTCGTAACGATTGGTCGACCATCAGCAAGCTCCGTGACACGCGCCAAATCAATCTGTTGCGTCAGGTCACTCTTGTTGACGATAATGATCGCGTTCATTCCTTTGATCGCTTCAAACAGCAAGACATCCTCATCCGTCAGAACATCGTTTCCGTTTAAGACGAGTAAGATCAAATCGGCCGTCTTTAAAGCCTGACGTGACTTTTCAACACCCATCCGTTCGACGATATCTTCCGTTTCACGAATCCCTGCCGTATCAATCAACTTCAGCGGTACACCGCGAACATTGACGTACTCCTCAATCGTATCGCGCGTCGTTCCGGCGATATCGGTGACGATGGCCTTTGCTTCTTGCACCAATGTGTTGAGCAAAGACGATTTTCCGACGTTCGGACGACCAATAATCGCTGTGGATAACCCTTCGCGCAAGATTTTTCCTTGGCGTGCCGTTGTTAATAACTCTGCCAGAATCGCACGGACAGCACCAGCATCGCGTTCAACGATCTGTTGTGTCATCTCTTCTGCATCATATTCAGGGTAATCGATGTTAACTTCAATCGCAGCAATCGTTTGTAGCAATTGTTGACGTAAGTCTTGGACGAGTTTTGAAAGACGCCCTTCAATCTGACTAACGGCGACATGCATCGCTCGGTCCGTCTTCGCCCGGATGAGATCCATGACGGCTTCCGCCTGCGATAAGTCGATTCGTCCGTTTAGAAAAGCACGTTTCGTAAATTCACCAGGTTCCGCTAACCGGACTTCCGGTTGCGCAAGGATGAGTTCGAGGACACGATTGACCGCGACAACTCCCCCATGACAATTCAATTCGATGACATCTTCACGTGTAAACGTCTTTGGTGCGCGCATGACACTCACCATTACTTCATCGACGACACGATCCGCCTCGTGGTCGACCAATTTCCCATAATGAATCGTATGGGTTGGTACTTCCGTCAAGCGGTTATTCCCTTTATAGACACGGTCGGCTACAGCGACTGCATCAGGACCTGATAAGCGCACGATCGCAATCGCCCCTTCTCCCATCGGCGTCGAAATCGCGGCAATCGTATCAAATTCCATCATCCGTTTTTCCACCTCGTTTTTCTTCTGTCTTTTTATGAGTATTCAATCCTTAATCGTTGCAATGGGTATAACGAAACAACTATACACGAAATGACGCAAAAGAAAAAGAGCGACACTCTGTCAAAACAAAGCGTCGCTCTTCAAATATTAGCGTTTCTTTTTCGGCTTTTTAGGAGCCGGTGCTGCTTGTACCGTTTCCTTGTCACGTTTCGCTGCAAGTGTTGCTTCTGTCTGCAACTTAATCTTTTCACGCATTGGTTTCATGATGACGATCGTGACGACGATCGAGAAGATGTAACCGACGACCCAGTAAAGAGAAAGGGCAGATGGGAGTGTAACACCCATGACGAAGATCATGATCGGGAAAACATAGAGCATGATTTTCATTTGTGGATTGTCTTCTTGACCAGCCATCGAAATCTTTTGTTGCAGATACGTCAATACCGCAGACATGATTGGCAAAATGAAGAATGGATCCGGTTTCCCAAGGTCGAACCAGAGGAATGTGTGTTGGAAAATAGCCGGTGTATAGATGATCGCGTTGTAGAATGCAATCAAAATCGGCATTTGGATCAAGATTGGTAAACAGCCTGCAAGTGGATTGACATTATGCTCTTGATAGAGCTTCATCATTTCCTGTTGCAACTTCTGTTGTGTCTCTTGGTCTTTTGAGCTGTATTTTTCACGAAGCTTCATCATTTCAGGCTGAATGACTTGCATCCCACCCATACTCTTCGTTTGTTTAATCATCAATGGAAGGATGACAAGACGAACGAGAAGTGTTGTGATGATGATTCCAATTCCGTAATCACCGCTAAAGAACTGTGAAATCTCACGAATCAACCACGCCATTGGCCAAACGAAGTAATGTTTCCAAAAACCTTCTGTATCTGCTGTGATCGGTTCACCAGTTCCGTATGTGCTAGGTGTACAACCGGATAATACGATTGCGAGCACGGACATGAGTCCGAGAGTTAACCAAATCTTAGTTCTCTTGTTCATAATTCCTCCTAGAAATTGTTTACGCTTTGTCGAACGCCATCTTCTTCTATAGTAAGGCAAGGAAAGGGAGCGCCGTACAAATCAACAGGATGCATTGCTACGATTCATTTTTTTGATCGCATCCAGACACCGGAACGTTTAAGGACGTGACGGAGACTGTCAGCCACTTCTTGCGCGGTCATCTTAGCGGCCGGATTGCGCGCGATGATCACCAAATCATAATTCGGGGCAATCGAGGCCTCATGCTGCTGGCATGCTTCCCGAAGATACCGTTTCACCTGATTCCGGACGACGGCATTCCCGATTTTCTTGCTGACGGATAAACCAACCCGAAAGTGAGCCTGTTGCTCCTTTTTCAAGGCATACACGACAAATTGCCGATTTGCGACAGAGGCTCCTTTAGTAAACACCGCTTGGAACTCCTTGTCTTTCTTAACGCGGTATTCCTTCTTCACCTTATTCACACTCCATCCTGACACTACGAAAATTCGTCGTCTCTCATCATATCATAGAATAAACATGCGGCGCGATAGGGCGCATGTGACAAAAGCACGAACACACGAAAAAACATAAAAAAAAATCACCTCGGATCATGCCCGAAGTGATGGATGCATCAATGCATTAGACAGTCAAGGCTTTGCGGCCCTTAAGACGGCGAGCAGCCAAGATACGGCGGCCACTCTTCGTAGCCATACGCGCACGGAATCCGTGAACTTTTTTACGCTTACGGTTGTTTGGGTTGAAAGTTGGTTTCATTCGTCTGCACCTCCTTTAAAAGATCTTTATAACCAATTGTTATTTTCTACTTTAAGGCAGTCTTGTACATTATATAAACTGATTGTGGCATTGTCAATGAAAGTTGAGAAGATTTCTTGTCCTGCTCAAGGGAGGATTGATTCAAAAACAGGCGATAGGATTCCACTGCGTAAACTTTATTACGCGATAGAATGCAATTGGATCATGAAAGGGTAACTTGTAGACTTATCCACCTATCCACAGACTTATCCACATTATCCACACTTTCCGTGGATAACTCTTCACTTTGTCTACAATAGTATTTTTTAAAATCAACGTCAATCCTCGATTTTGGATTCCCTTTTTCGACTTCTTTTGCATTTTGTGAATAACTCTTTTTCAACGCTTCCTCTTTCGAAAAGTTATCCACCTCTTATCCACAATTTATCCACACTATCCACAGCTTGTGGGTAACTACCTGTGGACGGTTTAATTTACTTGTGGATAAATCATTCCAACCATTGCCAGGGCTCATTTCTTTTGATACACTAATTGTGCATAACATGATCCTGATCGTTCAGGACAAAACAAGTTATACACACCCTGTGGATAACTTTATACACAGATTCAACTGCCTGTGGATAACGTTATCCACAGTTTTTACGTTATGGGGATAAGTCGAGTTTCTTCATTAACCTTGTCTGTGTATAAGCCTGTGTACAAAAATTTTCTATCTTGATAAAAAAAGGGGGGTATTTATGAAAAACGCTGCCGAACTTTGGCATAATGTCTTATCTGTGATCGAGGAAGAGGAACGAACACCGAAAGCTAGTTATGATATGTGGTTGAAATCCACAGAAGGCGTCACGCTAAATGGCACGACACTACTCGTTTCAGCACCAGCTGCATTCACGGTGACATGGCTCGAGCGCCAGTACTTATCTTTACTCGAAGACACAGTTGAGGAAGTAACAGGAAGCCGACTCGATATTCAGTTCATTGAAGAGGGACAAGCGAAGAAAATGCTTGATCGACAAGAAGAGGAACGGATTGAGGCAACACCGGCTCCAAAATCGCGTCCATCGAACATGCGCAGACCAACAGATGAGCTGACGATGAGTGAACTCGGACAATTAAATGAGAAGTACACGTTCGATACATTCGTCATCGGATCGGGTAATCGTTTTGCACATGCCGCTTCACTGGCTGTTGCAGAAGCACCTGCTAAAGCATATAATCCGCTTTTCATCTATGGTGGCGTTGGTCTTGGCAAAACCCATTTGATGCATGCCATCGGACAGTACGTTCAAGATCAAAATCTAGGGACACGAATTGCCTATGTCTCTTCTGAACGCTTTACGAATGACTTCATTAACTCAATCCGCGATAATAAGACGGTTGAGTTTCGAAATAAATACCGTAACATCGATGTCCTCTTAATTGATGACATCCAGTTCCTTGCGGGCAAAGAACAGACGCAAGAAGAATTTTTCCACACATTCAATGCACTGCATAACGACCAAAAACAAATCATCATTTCAAGCGATCGACCACCAAAAGAGATTCCAACGCTTGAAGATCGGCTTCGGTCACGTTTTGAGTGGGGACTGATCACAGATATCACGCCACCGGATCTCGAGACGCGAATCGCGATTTTACGTAAAAAGGCGAATGCTGAGCAACTTGATGTCTCAAATGAAGTCATGCTTTACATCGCGAGTCAGATTGATACGAATATTCGTGAGCTTGAAGGGGCATTGACCCGCGTCATTGCCTATGCGAATCTCGTCGGACGACCAATCGACCCAAATGTCGCTGCGGAAGCCTTGCATAACATCATGCCAGTCGCTGAACCGCGTAAAGTCACGATTCGCGACATCCAGGAATCGGTCAGTAAGCACTTTAATTTGCCCTTTGATGACCTTAAGGCGAAAAAACGGACAAAATCGATTGCTTTTCCTCGTCAAATTGCAATGTATCTCTCGCGTGAGATGACAGAGAGCTCTTTACCGAAGATTGGGGAAGAATTCGGGGGGCGAGATCATACGACGGTCATCCATGCCCATGAAAAGATTAGTATGTTGATCAAATCGGACGGGGAAACGGGAAAAGTCATCGAACAAATCAAACATGAATTGAAGCATTCGTAAAACTGTGGATAAACATGTGGATAAAGTAGGGTAGTTATCCACAACTTATCCACACCTTTTTTGGCTTTATATCAAGTTATCCACCGACTTATCCACACTATCCACAGCCCCTAAGACTATTATTAAAAAAATATATTATTATGTTATGATGGGCGCATGCCCATTATTTTCGAGAGGAGTCTAACGACGATATGCATATCACCATTCAACGCGAAGCTTTAATTCAAGCAGTACAAGATGTAGCCAAAGCGGTCTCATCCCGCACAACGATTCCGATTCTGACAGGGATCAAACTTGAAGCTCATGGAGATGGCATGACGCTGACAGGAAGCGATACAGAAATCTCGATTGAACGGACAATCTATGCAGAAGAGAACGGAACGTCTTACGTCACGGTCCACCGTGCTGGTAGTGTCGTCTTGAATGCTCGCTTCTTCGGCGATATCGTCAAAAAGATGCCAAAAGACGAAGTGACACTCGAAGTCTCACCAAACTTCATGACACGGATTCAGTCAGGAACTGCAGAATTCCATTTAAACGGTCTTGATCCAGATGAATTCCCACGTCTTCCACAAGTAGATGGGGGACAACGTTTCCGTTTACCGGCTGATCTCTTACGTTCGATGATCCGCCAAACGAGTTTTGCCGTCGCTGTTCAAGAAACACGTCCTGTTCTAACAGGTGTGAACTTCTCAGCCGATAAAGGCATCTTGACGTGTGTTTCAACAGATAGCCACCGTCTCGCCCTCCGTCGTGCTCAGTTCGAGACAGATACGGACATCTCGTTCCAGAACGTCATCGTTCCAGGAAAGAGCCTAAACGAATTATCGAAGTTGCTTGGGGATGGTCATGTGGATATCACGATCACGAACCAACAGATTCTGTTTAAGATGAAGCATGTTCTATTCTTCTCGCGTCTACTTGACGGAAATTATCCAGATACATCACGTTTGATTCCAGAAGAGTACCGGACAGCCGTCCGGATGAACGCAAAAGAATTGCTCCAAGCAATTGATCGTGCGTCACTTCTTGCACGCGAGGACCGTAACAACGTCATCAAGTTCGCTGCTGAAGGAACGACAGCTGTCGAGATCTCTTCCCATTCACCAGAGGTCGGGAAAGTCTCGGAGCAAGTCAGCATCCTTTCACTTGAAGGAGAAGAGCTCAAAATCTCGTTCAACTCGAAGTACATGATGGACGCCTTGAAAGCACTTGACGCAACTGATATCGAAATCCAGTTTACGGGTTCGATTCGTCCGTTCATCTTGCACCCAGTCGATCAAGACAACGTTCTGCAACTGATTCTTCCAGTCCGAACAGCGTAAGCATCAACATAAAACACACGACAAGACGGGTTCGATTGTTTCGACATCGGATCCGTCTTTTTCGTATACCGTATATACGTTCGGGGATTTTGCTAAATCGTCCAATGTTTAGTACAATAAAGAGTACGTCATTTATAATATGTAGGTAGGAGGAGTCAATCCATGCAAGAAATCAGAATTACAACGGAATATGTCACGTTAGGGCAGTTCTTGAAGCTATCGGATATCATCTCAAGCGGAGGACAAGCCAAACCATTTTTAGCAGAGGTGCCAATTCTAGTCAACGGCGAAGTCGATCAGCGACGTGGTCGTAAATTACGGGATGGAGATATCATTGATGTAGAAGACTACGGTCAGTTCATCATCAAGAACGAGGGCAACTAACGTGCGGCTGGATTCAGTCCGACTCAGTCATTATCGCAACTATGACGCACTCGAACTGTCATTCTCCGAAAAAACGAATGTCCTGATTGGTGAAAATGCACAAGGGAAGACGAACTTATTGGAAGCGATCTATGTTCTCGCTCTCGCGAAGTCGCATCGGACGACGCATGATAAGGAACTGATTGGTTGGGATCAGGAAACGGCGCGCGTCGAAGGACGTGTCGTCAAACGGACGGGTTCCCATGTCCAAGAAATCGTCATCTCGGGTCGCGGGAAAAAAGCAAAGCTGAATCATCTAGAGCAACGGCGCTTAAGTGATTACGTCGGGGCACTGAACATCGTTTTATTCGCCCCGGAAGATTTGCATATCGTCAAAGGCAGTCCACAAGTCCGCCGACGATTTCTCGATATGGAGATCGGTCAAGTCAGTCCGGTCTATCTGCATGAATTGAGCCAGTATCTAAAAGTGTTGAAGCAGCGGAATGCGCTACTGAAACAACTGTCCATGAAGGGAGGAGACGAGACCTTTCTTGATATCTTGACGGAGCAGATGATTACGCTAGCCGTTAAAATCGTTCAGCGCCGCCATCATTTCATGGCCCAGCTCGAAAAGTGGGCACGACCGATTCATGACGGAATCAGTCGGGGACAGGAAGAACTCGCGCTCATCTATCGTTCGGACACATTCGGCGACGAATTACTCGATGTCGAAGGAATGACTGCGTCCTACACGCGGAAGTTTGGTAAAATAAAAGAAAATGAAATCCGAAGAGGGGTTACGTTGTTTGGACCACATCGCGATGACTTTGAGATGGAAGTCAATGGACGAAACGTCCAAACGTATGGTTCACAAGGACAACAACGAACAGCAGCCCTGTCTTTAAAGCTTGCGGAGATCGAATTGATTCATGAGGAAGTGGGGGAATATCCGCTTCTTCTACTCGACGATGTCTTATCCGAGCTTGATGATCATCGTCAGACACATTTGCTCGATACGATGCAACAAAAGGTCCAGACGATTCTAACGACGACAAGCGTCGATGGGATTGCGCATGAAACGATCAACCAAGCGAAGTTGTTCCACGTGAAACAAGGGACGGTCGATTTGGAAGAGACATCATATAAAGAAACAGTAGGTGAGAAAACCGATGAGTAATCATGAAGATATGGAATTGGAACAAGGGTACGGTGCCGATCAGATTCAAGTACTTGAAGGATTAGAAGCAGTACGTAAACGTCCAGGGATGTATATCGGTTCGACGGCATCAAAAGGTCTCCACCACCTCGTATGGGAGATTGTTGATAACTCGATCGATGAGGCGCTCGCTGGTTACTGTGACACGATTAAGGTCACGATCGAACCAGGGAACTCGATCTTAGTCGAAGATAACGGACGCGGTATTCCAGTCGACATTCAAGAAAAGATGGGGCGTCCAGCCGTTGAGGTCATCCTGACAGTCCTTCACGCCGGTGGTAAGTTCGGTGGCGGTGGATATAAAGTATCGGGTGGACTACACGGTGTTGGGGCTTCGGTCGTTAACGCATTGTCGACGAAACTCGAAGTATTCGTCAAACGGAATGAAAAGCTGTATTACCAAGCGTATCATCGCGGTGTACCAGCGCAAGACCTCGAAGTGATTGGAACATCAGAAGAGACAGGAACGACGATTCGTTTCTTCCCAGACGCTGAAATTTTCCAAGAGACGCTCGAGTATGACTATGATTTACTCGCGACACGTCTTCGTGAACTTGCTTTCTTGAACAAAGGCTTGAAGATCATCATCGCAGACGATCGTGCGGATGAGCCGATGACGCGTAGTTTCCACTACGAAGGTGGGATTAAATCTTACGTCGAACATTTGAACCGTTCGAAAGAAGTCGTTCACGCGGAACCAGTCTATGTACACGGAACAAAAGATGGCATTGAAGTCGAAGTCGCATTGCAGTATAACGACGGATTTGCGTCAAACATCTACTCGTTCACGAACAACATCCCGACGCATGAGGGTGGTACGCACGAGACAGGCTTCAAGACGGCTCTGACACGCGTCATCAATGACTATGCGAAGAAGTTTGGTCTGATGAAGGATGCAGACGGTACGTTATCTGGTGAAGACGTGCGTGAAGGAATGACCGCAATCGTTTCCGTCAAACACCCGAACCCACAGTTCGAAGGACAGACAAAAACGAAACTCGGTAACTCTGACGCACGTACAGTGACGGATTCACTCTTCTCTGGTGCGTTTGAACAGTTCATGCTTGAAAATCCGACGAACGCACGAGCAATCGTCGAAAAAGGAATGATGGCGTCGCGCGCTCGTATGGCAGCAAAACGAGCACGTGAACTAACACGGCGTAAAGGTGTTCTTGAAGTCAGCTCACTACCAGGTAAACTTGCGGACTGTTCGTCACGTGATGCGTCGATTTCTGAACTGTACATTGTTGAGGGTGACTCAGCGGGTGGTTCTGCAAAATCCGGACGTGATCGTCATTTCCAAGCCATCTTACCGATTCGCGGTAAAATCTTGAACGTTGAGAAAGCACGTCTTGATAAGATTCTCGGAAGCAATGAGATCCGAACGATCATTACAGCACTCGGAACAAGTATTGGTTCTGAGTTCAACATCGAAAAAGCGCGCTATCATAAAGTCATCATCATGACCGATGCCGACGTCGATGGTGCCCACATCCGGACACTCTTGTTGACGTTCTTCTACCGTTACATGCGTCCGCTTGTCGAGCATGGCTATGTCTATATCGCTCAGCCACCGCTATACGGTATCAAGCAAGGGAAAAACATCACGTATGTGCATAACGAACGCGAATTGACAGAGGCGCTTGCAGCACTTCCTGAAAACGCACGGTACGACATTCAGCGCTATAAAGGTCTTGGAGAGATGGATCCAGAGCAACTCTGGGAAACAACGATGGATCCAAGTGGTCGTCAAATGTTGCGTGTCGAGCTTCAAGATGCAATCGAAGCAGATGAAGTCTTTGATATCTTGATGGGAGATCAAGTCGAACCACGACGCGACTTCATTCAATCACACGCACATTACGTCAAGAACCTGGATATTTAACGCTGAACAGAGAGGGTGGCCAGAAGCATGTCCGAACAAAATCACGGAATCATCAAGGATATTAATATCAGTCAAGAGATGCGTACGTCCTTCATGGACTACGCGATGAGCGTCATCGTCGCACGTGCTCTTCCGGACGTACGGGACGGCTTAAAACCCGGACACCGCCGGATTCTCTATGCGATGAACGATCTCGGTATTCGTGCCGATAAACCACATAAAAAGTCTGCCCGTATCGTCGGGGAAGTCATCGGTAAGTATCACCCACACGGGGATTCTGCTGTGTATGACACGATGGTCCGTATGGCGCAAGACTTCAGTTACCGCTATGAACTTGTCGATGGACACGGAAACTTTGGTTCTGTCGATGGTGACTCAGCGGCTGCAATGCGATATACGGAAGCCCGTATGTCAAAAATCGCAATGGAAATCGTCCGCGATATCAATAAAAACACAGTTGATTTCAAAGATAACTACGATGGTTCGGAAAGAGAACCAGAAGTCTTACCGTCACGTTTCCCGAACTTACTCGTCAACGGTTCGAGCGGGATCGCGGTCGGGATGGCAACGAACATTCCACCGCATCAGCTTGGTGAAGTGATCGATGGTGTTCTAGCACTGTCTCACGATCCAGAAATCACGATTCAAGAATTAATGCAGCACATTCCGGGACCCGATTTCCCGACAGCTGGTGAGATTCTTGGACGAAGCGGAATTCGCCGTGCCTACGAAACTGGACGTGGTTCGATCATCGTTCGTGCGAAAGCTGAAATCGAACAGACGAAAAAAGATCGCGAACGAATCATCGTGACGGAGCTGCCTTACCAAGTCAACAAAGCGCGTCTCGTTGAAAAGATTGCCGATCTCGTCCGTGAGAAAAAGATCGAAGGGATCACGGATTTACGCGATGAGTCAGATCGCCGTGGTATGCGAGTTGTCATGGAAATTCGTCGTGATGCGAATGCAAGTGTTATTTTAAACAACTTGTACAAGCAGACATCGATGCAAACGACATTTGGTGTCAACATGCTAGCGATCGTTGGCGGACGTCCGAAAACATTGACGCTCAAGGAAATGCTCTATCATTACCTCGAGCATCAAAAAGAAATCGTCCGTCGTCGGACACAGTTCGATCTCGAAAAAGCTGAAGCACGTGAGCATTTACTCGCTGGTCTACGGATTGCACTCGATCATTTGGATGAAGTCATTCAAATCATCCGCGGTAACCGAACAGCGGACGCAGCACGGGAACAGTTGATGGAGCGTTTTGCATTATCTGAGAAACAATCACAAGCGATTCTCGATATGCGTCTACAACGCCTGACAGGTCTTGAACGTGAGAAGATTGAAGCAGAATATGACGAAATCATGCAATTGATCGCGGAACTCAACCGCATCCTTGCGAGTGAGGAAGTTTTGCTTGATTTGATCCGGACAGAACTTGAGGAGTTGAAGGAACGTTTCAACGACGAACGTCGGACAGAAATCCGGATGGATCATATCGAATTCGAAGATGAAGACTTGATTCCGGAACAGGATATCATCATCACGTTGACAAGCAGTGGCTACATCAAACGGATGACGACGGATTCGTACCGGACACAACGTCGCGGTGGACGTGGCGTTCAAGGGATCGGAACGAACGATGAGGATTACGTCACGCGTCTCTTGTCTTGTTCGACACACGATACGATCCTATTCTTTACGAACCGTGGGAAAGTCTACCGGATTCGTGGATATGAAGTACCAGAGATGAGCCGGACATCAAAAGGTGTACCGATCATCAACCTCATCCAAATTGAACGCGATGAAAAGGTCGAGACGATGATTCCGGTCAACTTCAAGCGTTACCTCGAAGAGCAACAAGCTGCTGAAGCACCTGTCGAGGTGATTGAAGGGGAAATTGAAGAGACGGAAGAAGCGCTCGAAACGGAAGAAGTCGTTCAAGATGAGCAAAAATCATTGATCTTCATGACACGTAAAGGACGTGTAAAACGTTCACCGTTGTCTGCTTACGCACGGATCAATAAAAATGGTTTGATTGCGATTCGGTTGTTTGAAGACGACGAGTTGACATCGGTTCGTCTTGCATCGACGGATGATGAAGTCTTTGCTGTTTCGACAAGCGGGAAAGCGATTCGTTTCCCAATCACGAATGTCCGCTCGATGGGACGTGGAGCTCGTGGTGTCAAAGCGATGACGTTACGCCCAGACGATTTTGTCGTCGGGATGGAACTCGCACGTGATGCACAAGATGTTCTTGTCATTACCGAAAAAGGATTCGGTAAACGAACTCCGATGACAGAGTTCCGTAGCCAGTCTCGTGGTGGTAAAGGATTGATCGCGAGTAAGGTGACGGAGCGTGTCGGTCAAATCGTTGCCATGCGAATCGTTGATGTCGACGATGATATCATGATCATGACAGAGAGCGGTATCGTCATTCGGACAGACTCGCAATACATTTCACGTGTCGGTCGGAATACCCAAGGGGTGAAGGTCATTCGAATTGAAGAAGGTGACCGTGTGGCAACGGTTGCAAAACTAAAACGAGAAGAGACCGATGAGATGGAAGACGATGCAGACATCGTATCAGAAGAGAACGAAGTCGTATCGGATGCTTCAGAAGAGACTGAAGAGTAAGCAAGATGTTAGTACTGTAACAGCAGAGTGATGCCACTCTGCTGTTTTTATCTACATATATAGAAAGAAGAGAAAGGAACGAAGCGATATGCGAGTAGCGAGTAACCAGTTACGCATCGGGGATCGTTTGACTGAATCCATCTATTTACATACGGATCATCCGATCGTAGAAGCAGGAAAGAAAATAGGAAACGATGAGTTACGACGCATTCAACGTTTTTTGATCAAGGAAGTCGTCATTGAGGATCGACCAGATCTTGTAGAAGGTGAAGAGGTGCAGGTAGAAACAGTTGAAGCCCACACGGAACACCCTTTTGAAGAATTCATTCGCTCTTACAATAAAGTCTTCATGTCATGGGAACAAGGAATGAAGCCGAATGTGTATGACGCGTTGAGCTGGGTCAAACAATCTGTTCCAGAACGAATTACGAGAAAGGATGTCTTACCATTCTTCCTCGAGCGTGGAACAGAAGCTTATACAGTTCGACATGCCATTTATCGAGGGGCCGTTGCACAAATGCTTGCTGAAGCAGTCGGAAAAGACCGGAAAATGATTCATGAGCTATGGACGGCATCCTATTTTGCCGATTACGGACTAGCGCGGATCATGGAGTGGCGTCACACGAAACGATATGAAGCAATGCAACAAGAAATTTTTCAACGTCACCCGGCAATGGCATATCAAGCATTGCAAAAGGAGACGATCATCTCCGATACGGTTAATCGTTTGATTGTTCAACATCATGAACGTTTAGATGGGACCGGTTATCCTTTAAAGGTAAAAGGAGATAAGATTACGGATCATAGTCGACTTTTTATTGTCGCAGATGTTTTTGCTGCGATGACGAGCTGGCGTCCGTACCGAGAAGCTTATACACCGTTTGACGCATACCGTCACTTAAAAGCACGACCGATGCAATATTGTTCGAAGTATGTCTTATTGCTCGGGCAGTTACTTCTACCAATAGAAGTCGGAGATCGTGTGTTAATGAGTAATGGGAAGATTGCAACAATCGTTCGAAAGAATCCGATTTTTGATCGACCTGTTATTTCCTACGAAGAACAAGGACGGATGACGATTATTGATTTAATGGAAGAACGGCAACATAGTATTATTCAGTTAATGGATTGATGGTAAAAATGAGCAGCCTCTTAAGACGTTGTTATAGGGTTTAAGAGGCTTACTCATGATTTTAAAAATAATTTAAAATAAGTGTTGCGCAATAATAAAACGCATGATATATTATTACATGTCCTTAACAACGACAAGCGTTTGAAACAAACGAAAAAAAACAATTTCAAAAAAGTTGTTGACTTCTTGTTTCAGACTTGGTATTCTAATTGAGTCGCCAAAACAGGCGCGGACGAACTTTGAAAACTGAACGATGAGGCAAAAACGTATTCTACGGAATACA